>NZ_JBPAOH010000007.1:0-112643 GCF_050875635.1 Tolypothrix sp. VBCCA 56010 | reverse complement strand
TCTCTACAGAGTTCAAAAGTATTTCCTTCTTCTTTTTTTTTGTTTCTTTGTGTTTCGGCACTCCTTTTCACCCGCGAAGACGAGAAGAACGCGAAGGTAATAAATAGTTATAGGTTGCTAAAAAGGCGGTAATTCTTCAAGAATCGTAAACTGAATGTGATTAATCGCCAAATCACCGATCGCCACATCTTCTTTAGTTAAGCGTGTACCTTTACTGCTCAAACTTTCAAAGGTGATACCTTTGCCTATTTCGATATGATACCAACATAAGCCCATAAAAAAGCGTGTGGGATAAGGACCGCGATTACCAATATCATCAGGATTTGATTCCATTGGCAACCAGCCAAAATTCGGAACGTAGAATTCTAACCAAACGTGATTAAAGTCAGGTTGTAGCGGGACATTTTTATGTTCGCCCATAGGAGGGCATTTATAGCGCCCGACAGTGCGACAGGGAATATCATTTAAACGGCATAAAGCAAGCAATACGCCGACATATTCCCCACAAGAACCAACACCGCGTTCTAAAACTATATCTGGCGTGTCAATGTATGGTTTGATGCCATATGATAATTCGTCGTAAACGTAATTGCGGATATTGTACATTTTCCGCAGCAAATTGGTTTCTGAAGCAACTGCATCACGGGCGGCGCGGCGGACTATGGTAGTATCCATTGCTAAGTCGTCATCATCTACTAAATAACGACCTTGAAATGGTAATTCTTCGGGAATATCTTCTACATCTTTGGGTGTGATGCGATACTTAATGCCCCGAACTTCTAAAAGTGCTTTCCAGCCAAATATATGTCGTTCACCTGGGGTGAGGGTATCAAGTTTAAATACTGCCACACGTTGTCCGTCTTTCTCTTCTTCTATGAAAGGCAAACCAATCGGTTCAATGTGTTTTACTCTTTGACGGTCAGTTTCTGAGGGTAAAGCAATTCGCCATTCTACATCTTGTAAATACACCTCTTCTAACGGAGAAATTTCTTCAGCATAAGACATTTCTATCAAATAGCCGTTAGAAAGGGCGTAGCGCTTATCTGGCTCATAATGATAATACAGCGGGTGAATAAAAGTGCGATCGCGATAGGTCAATTCATAATTCGGGTCAGCATTTGGATTATCCCGAATATACGGCTCCTCTGAGGCATAAGCGACGAAAAGCGTTTGGGAGCCTGTTTCGCCATTTTTATGTAAAGCGATGCCTGTAGGACATGCAAACGGCGTTAACACGCTAAATTGAACTTCTCCGGTAGCTCTGTCGATGCAGTAAACTGTTTGCTCTATCGTGTCGCTAACCCAAAGAGTTTCTTCACTTACTACCAAATTTTCCACGCCAACGCCAGGAGCATAAAATCTAGTAATCTCTTTTCGCGTCTCTCGGTCAAAAATCAGAATACTGCCTAACTTTTGGCAGCTGACATAAACGGTTGATTCCCAAACAGCAACGCCGTCAGCGGGATAGGGTAATGTAACAAAATGCTCTAAACCTAAAGAATTTAGGTTACACAAATAAACACTGTTATCCCGTGTTACCCACAGGGTATCTGACCACACAGCAAGACCTGTCACATCCCTAAATTCCCTGACTTGGTGGGAATTGAGAATTTTGGTATTGTCGGAGCTCGGATCGATTTGCAGTAGATGCCCTTTGGGGGTGTCGATCGCGATGAGTGTATCCTGGATAAAAGCTATGCCACATAAGGCAGCAGCACTAAGCGGTCGAATTGTTCTTTGGCTAAACATTTAACGAGAAAGGAGGGGAGGGGGGGAGGGGGAGTAGGGAGCAGGGGGAGCAGGGGGAGCAGGGGGAGCAGGGGGAGCAGGGGGAGCAGGGGGAGAAATATTTCTTCTTTCTGCCCTTTACCCTTTACCCTTTACCCTTTCCCCCTCCTCAAATTGCCCAATGCCCAATTCCCAATGTGTTTATTCAAACTTTTTTTCAGTAATAAAACATAATACATTTTCACAAGAAAAATTAGCGAATCTCAGGAATTACACTTATACTGTGACAACCAAGCAACAGCCTGAACGTAACTTTAGTTGATGTTTTATCGCCATCACTAAGATTATGATCGAATTTTGTAACCATTTCCTGTGACCAACACGATGTCTGCTAATTCTCTGCCCGAAGGTGCCCCCGTTTGGCATAGTTTAGAAGTTAATAAAGCGTTAGACCTGCTCGATAGTAACGCAGACTCTGGCTTGACGCCCCAAGAAGTAGAACAGCGATTGCAGAAATACGGCACCAATGAACTAGAAGAAACTGGGGGTCGTAGTGCCTGGGAAATCCTACTTGATCAGTTCAAGAACATTATGTTGTTGATGCTGATTGCTGTAGCCTTGATTTCTGGAGGTTTAAGCTTCCTGAATTGGCAATCGGGGAACCTCAAGCCGGGTGAAATACCATTTAAAGACACGATCGCTATTTTAGCGATTGTCATCCTCAATGGTATACTCGGCTATGTCCAAGAAAGTCGTGCCGAAAAAGCCCTCGCAGCTCTGAAAAAACTTTCTTCTCCAAATGTGCGAGTTATCCGCGATCGCAAACTCCTTGATGTCGCCGGCAAGGATATTGTACCTGGAGATGTGATTCTCCTAGAAGCTGGGGTGCAAATAGCCGCAGATGGACGCTTAATCGAACAGTCTAATTTGCAAATTCGAGAGTCGGCACTAACGGGCGAAGCAGAAGCTGTAAATAAACAGGCTGTATTAACTTTACCGGAAGAAACATCATTAGGCGATCGCCTGAATTTAGTCTTTCAAGGTACAGAAGTTGTCCAAGGACGTGCCAAAGTTCTGGTAACGAATACCGGAATGACAACAGAACTTGGGAAAATTGCCGCTTTGTTGCAGTCGGTAGAAAGTGAACCGACACCTTTACAGCAACGGATGACGCAATTAGGTAACGTTTTAGTTGCTGGTGCTTTAATTTTAGTGGCGATCGTCATTGTCGGTGGTGTCATCGCCGCTAGAGGTTTTAGCAACCTCCAAGAACTTGTTGAAGTTTCTTTAAGTATGGCAGTCGCGGTAGTTCCCGAAGGTTTACCCGCTGTAATTACCGTCACTTTGGCTCTGGGAACTCAGCGGATGGTGAAGCGAAATGCTTTGATTCGCAAATTGCCAGCTGTAGAAACTTTGGGGAGTGTCACCACAATTTGCTCTGATAAAACTGGCACCCTAACTCAAAATAAAATGGTGGTGCAATCAGTTTATACCAATAACTCGTCTTTTCGCGTCACCGGTGAAGGATACGCCCCTACAGGCGATTTTCAGTTAAACGGTCAAAATGTTTCTCTAGATCAACATCCAGAAATTCCGGCAATGCTTGTCGCCTGTGCCGTTTGTAATGATTCGGTGCTGCAACAAGAAAAAGGGCAATGGACAATTTTAGGCGACCCGACAGAAGGTGCATTAGTCACGCTTGCCGGAAAAGCAGGTATTGAAAAAGACCAATGGGGTAGTAAATTACCGCGAGTTGGTGAGTTTCCCTTTTCTTCCGAACGCAAGCGGATGAGCGTGATTGCTCAAGTTGAGGAAGTATCAACAGGAGTATCGCCATTGACAGCGGTCGATCCAGCGATCGCTCACATGTTAAATCAAGAACGTTACTTAATGTTCACCAAAGGCTCACCAGAGTTGATTTTGGCACGTTGCACCCAGATTTATTTGGGCGATAAGTCAGCAGCTTTAACCGACGCGCAACGCAAGCAAATTCTCGCCGAAAATGATAACATGGCGAGTAAAGGTTTACGGGTGTTAGGTTTCGCTTACAAACCCTTGACAGAAGTACCACCAGAAAACTCAGATGAGACATCCGAGCAACAATTAGTTTGGCTGGGATTGGTGGGAATGCTGGATGCACCGCGCCCAGAAGTGCGGGCAGCTGTGCAAGAATGTCGGGATGCGGGAATACGTCCGGTAATGATCACCGGCGATCACCAGTTAACAGCAAGAGCGATCGCTGCCGATTTAGGAATTGCAAAAGAAGGGGATAGAGTCCTCATCGGTCAAGAATTGCAACGCATGAGCGACCAAGAACTAGAGCAAAATGTAGACTTGGTGAGCATCTACGCACGAGTAGCCCCAGAACACAAATTGCGAATTGTGCAAGCATTGCAGCGTCGGGGTCGATTTGTGGCTATGACGGGCGATGGTGTCAACGATGCCCCCGCCCTCAAACAAGCTGATATCGGTATCGCGATGGGCATCACAGGCACTGATGTCAGTAAAGAAGCCAGCGACATGGTATTACTCGATGACAACTTTGCCACAATTGTTGCTGCCACCAAAGAAGGTAGAGTCGTATATACCAACATTCGCCGCTTTATTAAATACATCTTAGGTAGTAACATTGGCGAAGTTCTGACAATTGCCGCTTCACCGTTACTCGGTTTGGGTGGTGTTCCCCTGACACCGTTACAAATCTTATGGATGAACTTGGTAACAGACGGTTTACCAGCTTTAGCGTTAGCTGTGGAACCTCCAGAACCAGACGTAATGCAGCGTCCACCTTTTAGTCCTCGCGAAAGTATTTTTGCCAGGGGATTGGGTTCTTATATGATTCGGATTGGGATTATCTTTGCTATAATCTCGATTGCTTTGATGTGGTGGGCTTACAATCATACCCATGCCGCTGGTTATCAAGGCGATCGCGAAGCTTGGAAAACAATGGTATTTACGACATTGTGTATCGCGCAAATGGGTCATGCGATCGCGATTCGCTCCAACAGCCGACTGACGATAGAGATGAATCCCTTTTCTAATATCTTTGTATTGGGAGCGGTGGTTGTAACAACAATTTTGCAGTTGATGTTAGTATACGTCCCACCCCTGCGAGCTTTCTTTGGTACTCACTATCTCAATTTACAAGAATTAGGGGTTTGCATCGGCTTTAGTGCGTTAATGTTTGTCTGGATTGAAGCAGAGAAAATTTTCTTTAGATTAATGGGTAAGAAAGTCGTTTAGGAGGAGAGGGGGAGAGGGGGAGAGGGGGAGAGGGGGGGACAAGGAGACAAGGAGGACAAGGGAGACAAGGAGGACAAGGGAGATAAGGAGACAAAAAGACAAGGAGACAAGGGAGATAAGGAGACAAAAAGACAAAAAGACAATGAGAATAATTCTTCTTTCTCCCCATCTCCCCATCCCCCCCTCTCCCCATCTCCCCATCCCCCCATCCCCCCATCCCCCCCTCTCAAGAACTCCCCCCCTCTCCCCATCCCCCCCTCCTCCCCTCTGTTCTATGTTCCTCAAATCGATTCACCTGAGACAATTTCGCAACTATAAAGAGCAGCAGGTTGATTTTACTGCTGCGAAAACGATTTTGGTGGGCAATAATGCTCAAGGAAAGTCGAATTTGTTGGAAGCGGTGGAGTTATTGGCGACATTGCGATCGCATCGAATGGCACGCGATCGTGATTTAATTCAAGATGGGGAAATTGCATCTCAAATTAACGCGACTTTACAGCGACAAACTGGTGTAAGCGATTTAACTTTAACTTTACGTCGCAATGGTCGCCGCACGGTAGCTCTTAATAGCGAGAATTTGCGGCGTCAGATGGATTTTCTCGGTGTGTTGAATGCGGTGCAGTTTTCTAGCTTAGATTTGGAACTGGTGCGCGGTGGTCCGGAAAACCGGCGCAACTGGTTAGATACGCTTTTAATTCAACTTGAGCCGATTTACGCTTTTATTTTGCAGCAATACAATCAGGTGTTGCGACAGCGGAATGCTTTTTTGAAACAAAATCAAGACTCAGCACTCAGCACTCAAGACTCAGAACTTGCTTTGTGGGATGCACAATTAGCTACCACGGGGACACGAGTAATTAGAAGACGCGATCGCGCTTTACAACGATTAGCACCGATTGCTCAAGCTTGGCACGCTAGTATTAGCGGTAGTACAGAAATTTTACAAATTAATTACGTTCCTAGTGTTACTTTAGAGCAAAACCATCCAGAACAAATACAGCAAGCTTTTTTAGAAAAAATTCAGCTTCGAGCGATCGCTGAACTTCGTCAAGGCACAACCCTTGTCGGTCCCCACCGCGACGAAGTAGAATTAACTATCAATCAAACACCCGCTCGTCAATACGGTTCTCAAGGTCAACAAAGAACGCTAGTACTAGCTTTAAAACTAGCAGAATTACAACTAATTGAAGAAGTCGTTGGAGAACCACCACTGTTATTACTTGATGATGTTCTTGCTGAGTTAGATCCATCCCGGCAAAATCAATTACTTGATGCCATTCAAGACCGTTTTCAAACTTTAATTACTACAACTCACCTCGGTTCTTTTGATTCTCAATGGTTAAATTCCTCGCAAATTCTTTTCGTTAAAGCAGGAGAAATATCATCCGCACCCGCTTTTTAGGAGCGTGAAAATAATAAACATTCTTTCGTAGTAAGCACTACCCTACGGGAAAGCTCCGCTAACAGCGCTTAAAATCAAAGTTCTGAGCGGTTTACCGCTCACTACGAAAGCACAATGCCCAACTAACGTATATTTTCCGAAGTAACTTAGAAATTGCTGTAGTAATATGTATATGATAAGTAAAAAATATTACTTTTTTACCTGAAATTTCCTGACGGTTCAAAACATGCCTAAAAGCAATTATTTTGTCGAAAAAAATGAAATTGCATCCTTAGGTGCATCATTGCGAAGAATTGAGCAAAAGATACTTAAACAAAGTAAAGAAGGAGATATTAGCAGAGTTTGGTTCCAAGGAGAAGAACCCTATTTTGATATTTTTTTTGAATTAAAAAACGATGAAATAGCCTGGTTTCAATTTACTTTACGCGGTAGATCGCTTTCTTGGGATAGCAAAACACCAGGCTGGCAAACAGGCACTACCAATGAATTAAAAATAGATGATGTGAGTTTTTATGCAGCTAGTAAAACCATTGAAAATGATACTAAACTCGACAGTGAGTTTATCAATTTAGTACAGTCAATTCTGGAAACTAGAGCAGAAGAAACTGTTTTTGCTAAAGCACTCGCTTTGTTTAATTAGTTAAAATTTAAATGGCATAAAGTTATTTATTATCTGAAAAAATCATGCGCTTGTTTATAATTCGCGCCCGCATGTATTTGAAGGATTTAAACCCCACTATGAACAGGACTGCACAGTAATTACTAATTCCTAATTATCAAATTACCAAATTTATCAATTATGAATTATTTTCCACCTTTTTAATTAGGAATTATGAATTATAGCAGTTCCCATTCAGATGCGGTACAACATTATATCGTCGCGTGTAGGGGCACGGCACTGCCGTGCCCCTACGGGTGTACCTCACGTAACCGAGAATTGCTATAATAATTATTAATTATCTTGATTTGTGTCTGTACGCTCATTTTCCTCAATTGGGGAAATTCGCAGCAAAGAAATATCTTCCTGTTCGCGGTTGGTTTTTAAGTAATAACGTTTTTCTAATCTTTTAAAAAGGTTGAGAACCAAAAAAGTCAGGACAACAGCAATTAATCCTAACTGCCATAAACCACAGCCAGCGACAATTCCCAAAGCAGCGGAAACCCAAATAGCTGCTGCCGATGTCAATCCGTGAACTTCAGGATGCTGTGATTTTTCGGAAGATTCACGTAAAATTTCTCCTCCACCAATAAATCCTACACCAGCTGTAATTCCTTGAATGGTGCGACTAAGAGAATTATTATCTGGTTGAGTGGCATTTGTGAGTAGAGGTATGAGAGTAAACACCGCTGAACCAAAACATACCAACATATGAGTTCTTAAACCGGCGGGTTTGCGCTTGAGTTGGCGTTCTAAGCCAATAACTGCCCCAAAAAGCAAAGCGAGGCATAGCCGGAAAGTGATATTTAGCCAATCATCGGGCAAAAGATAGTTAGTGCTTAACAATGCTTATATATTTACAGAAAAAATAATCTTATATTCTACTTTAATTATTAATATACTCGCATGTGCAACTATATAAATTAACTAAACCCCTTTTTGTCGGGGTGCAGGAGGAAGAACGAAGGTAATGAGTAGATGAAATCTGACAAACTACCAGGATAGGAATGAGCGCAAATCGTCGTCACCATTGAATTTACGTAGGGGCAATTCATGAAGAGTCCCTTACAAGACTTTAGTCCTACAGAAGATGATGCCCGTGGTTACATGACAACTGACAATTAGCAATTTGAGTGGATAAACTCTACTGGCTTGACCAAATTAAACTGCAAGACCGTGCCAAAGTTGGTGATAAAGCGTTTCACTTGGGCAGAATTATGCAGCGTGGCTACCCCGTGAAGCCTGGTTTTATAGTGGGTGCGTCAGTTTTGCGGCAATTTCTGGAAACTCTCAATAGTTCAGAGGCATTAGTCGCCGATTTGCCTTATTCTTCGTTACACCTAGATGTGGATAATTGGCGTCAATTGCAACAGGTGGCTGGTCACTTACATCAAGAAATTATCGCGGCGACTGTACCATCAAAGTGGGTGAATAAAATTCTCGAAGCAGCTAAGGAATGGAAAACTGCGTGTTTAATTTTTCGACCTAGTGTAGCGATACCGACTGCAACGCATCAAGTAGGGAATATATCTGGGTTGCTGGAGTCGCAAATTTGCCGTTGTGATTGTGAAGCGATCGCTTTGGCATTAAAAACCACTTGGAGTCAATTATTTCGTGCCAAAAGTTTACTATATTGGCAACGAACCGGAATTGACCTGCGACAAATTAATTTAGCAGTTTTGGTGCAACCGATTGAAAATGCACTCGCTAGCGGTTTACTCAATTCCAACTCAAGAGGATGGGATATTGAAGCAACCTGGGGATTGGGAATATCACTGCAACAGGGGGAAGTGCAGCCGGATGTTTACTACATTCAACGAGAAACCGGCGTTGTCAAAGAACGACAACTGGGCAATAAAATGCTTGCTTATCGTCTTGATGATACACCAGCCGATTCTTTGGCGCTAGATAATACTTTGGTGGCAGATTTGCTTAAGTCATCTCAACAAAAACAGTACGCTTTAAAAGAAGAATATTTGCAACAATTAATTGAACTGGCGAATCTACTTGAAAATGACCTCGGTACAAATTATACCGTTGAGTGGACTATTTCTGAGGAATTTCCAACCCCAAAGCTTTATCTGACAAAAGTTAGCGTTCCTCAATTTGCGGTTTCCAATACACACTTTCTCAAGGGAATAGGAGCGGGGACTGGTCGTGTGACAGCGACTGCTTATGTAGTAAATTCGCTTTTATCATCAGAACAACTACCATTAGGAGTGATTTTAGTCGCACAAGCGATCGCTCCCGATTGGCTACCTTTCATGCAAAAAATCGTCGGTATTATCACTGAACAAGGGGGATTGACTAGCCATGCGGCAATTCTTGCCAGAGAGTTGGGCATCCCAGCAGTAGTGAACGCAAAAGATGCTACAGCTTTAATTCAAACAGGTGCGAATCTACTTTTGGATGGTGATAGAGGAGAAGTTTATCGCGTGAGAAAAGAAGATGCAGAAAGTCAGGAAGTTCCCCTTATTACCCAAGCGACACCAAAGCACAAAGCGCAATCTCAACTGGGCAACTTCACAACCGAACCTTTAGTCTCTGATTCCCCTATCCTTTTGTCAGCGCACCTACCCATGATTGCTACACAGTTGCTGGTTAATTTAAGTCAGCCCAGTTTGATAGAGCAGGTGCAAAGTTTGCCTGTAGATGGGGTAGGATTGTTACGCTCAGAATTGATGGTGTTAACAATACTTGAGGGGCAACATCCTAATAGTTGGCTTTCTAGCGGACGTAAGGCAGAATTATTAGAGCTATGGTCTGAGCAAATGATGCAGTTTGTTCGTGCTTTTGCACCACGACCAGTTTTTTATCGCTCTTTAGATTGGCGATCGCACGAATTGACATCATTTAGTTCTAATGTACCATCTTCGCAACAATCGATGTTAGGTGAGCGTGGCACTTTTGCTTATTTGCAAAATTCCGCAGTTTTTGAATTGGAACTTGAAGCAATAGCTGCAATACAGCAAGCAGACTACAACAATATCCATTTAATATTGCCTTTTGTTCGCACTGTGGAAGAGTTTTCTTTTTGTCGTCAAAAAGTTGAGTCAGCAGGGTTAACTCAAAAGCCACAATTTCAACTTTGGATTATGGCAGAAGTGCCAAGCGTGCTATTTTTACTGCCAGAATATGTGAAAGCAGGTGTACAAGGAATTTCGATTGGTACAAATGACCTAACTCAACTACTGTTAGGAGTAGATCGAGAACAAGGAGAGTTAGCGTCTTCATTTGATGAACGACATCCGGCAGTGATGAGTGCTGTAGCTCAACTAATTAAGATGGCAAAATCTGCGCGGATTCCTTGCTCAATCTGCGGACAAGCACCAGCGCTGTATCCAGAAATTATTGATAAGTTGGTAGAATGGGGGATTACGTCTATATCTGTGGAACCAGAAGCGGTATCGAGGACATATCAAGCGATCGCTCGTGCCGAACAAAGAATAATTTTAGAAGCAGCACGGAGAATGGGGAATCGGTAATGGGGAGACAAGGAGACAAGGAGACAAGGGGAAAGGGGAGAAGCCAATGCCCAATGCCCAATGCCCAATTCCCTATTACCAATTCCCAATTCCCAATTCCCTTTATTTAACGTAGCCAGTTTCGCGCAAAAACTTACGTACTTGGGCAAAGTATTTAGAGCGATCGCTTCCTTGATAAACTTGCTCTACCTGCTGCCAAGCTTCCTTTCCTTGACCTAGCATATATTTATCTGCCAAATATGCGGCTAAAAATCCCTTGCCGTCATCACCTTCTTTTTTGGCTTCCAGATAAGTTTGCCAATTCTCAGAGGCATGTTTGGCGATTGATTTGGGATAGCGTCTGGTAACATCAATCATTTTACCTTGGCGATATTGCCAAATTTGCAACGGGTAGCCAGAAGCGGCATAAGATGTAAAAGCATAGGCAAAGCGATCGTCTCGACTTTCAAATTCTGATAATCCGTCTTTGTCTAAATCTTTGAGTTCATAGCCAGCATTACCCCATTCATGGCGTATTTGAGTGTATTGCTTAGATGTGCTGTTGTAACGATAAATTAATGAATAAACACAACAGTGCGCTCCGCCTGTAAAGAAATCGGCGATTACTTCTGGTTCTTTGTTGCCGTCTAAGTCTACCACAGGCAACTTTAGTTTTCCAGCCAGACTACCTGAAGGGCGATCAAATTCACTTTCTTGCGGCAGTTTTTTATCCAAAATTGTTTTACCTGCCCGGATAATTTTCAACCTAACATTTTTATACTGGTATTCCTGGGGTTTGTCGTAGGATATTTCTGCCCGCACATTGCCTGATTGTCCGGTGATAGTTTCTGCCGTTGCAGAGTTGGCAAACATTGCCACATTCAAAAGAGTTAAAGCGATCAGAGATTGACTGATAAAGCAACGAATATCATTCATAAATGGTGTTGTATATAACTTGTTTATCTTTATACAACACCATAAACACAATCAATATCGGAAAATTGCCGCCGCATGTGCGCCATTTGGCACTTTTTCCGGCTCAACGGTGTAAACCGTACCACTATTTAAAAGCGTATGAATCGCGGCAAAATCTAACATATCCTCGTCGTCTGGCTCTGGTTCTGGGTGTAAATCCACACTCATGCTATCCGGATCGAACTTACCCCATATTTGCTGCCCTACAGGTACAAACAAAGAATCAACTCTTTGGTAATAAGCTGCTGAAATGATTTCTTTGATATCACTAGAAGCTTTACCAGTTCCCTCCCCAGCTAGTTGCTGATAAAGTTCCATTGCATCCTTCTGTGCCTGAGAAAACATAGGTTCCACGATTTGCCAAGCATCTTCGTGCAATTCTTCTGCCTGGAAGACTTCTGGTCTGCGAGTAATGCCTTCTTCTACCAAATGCGGATAAGTATTTGCCTCGCGGTAAATCGGGTGGAGATACTCAACTCCTGCCAAAACTAAAGGTGCTTTTTGATTTCGCAGTTTCTCGTGCAACGGGGCATCAATAGCGTGAAAGAATTGCAGAATGTCTTTCTGATGCTCATCCCTGTCGGGACTTCCCTGCCCGTGAAACGAACCAGGCTGAGAAAAAGAATTTGAGGTTCCCCCTTTTGATGTGGCAATCCGAAATTGACCGTCTTTAGCAGTTTCGTCATATTGAAGGGCTTCATCGAGGCTCTTAGGCATATTTTTTACCTCTACCTCATTGATGCTGTAGCGTGTTCCCTCAAAAAACTTGATATCCTTTTGGCTCAAAGCTAGGACATAAAAGCGTCCATCGTTGTTAACCAGATGTAGCAATGGCTTGAGGTGGAATTGGTCGCTAACAACCACTAATTCTTGAAACTCCATCGGCAGTTGGTAGTAGCGAAATACATTTGGAGAAACAAAAATTACCAATCCGTGGTCTTGATTTTCCCAAAACTCAACCGTATCAAGTTCCTTGGCTGGCTGGAGAAAATCTACAGCCTCAGTGTGACGAGACTTTATTGTATCTAAGCGTTCTTCCGCTTCACGAATTAAATTTTTGAAGCGAATTGGGTTTTGTCGAACTTCTGGTCCCGCTTTTACCATAGGCATGTATAGAGATACACATGGATTTTGTGGGTTTTCTACTAAACTTTTTAGTTCATCAATAGACAATAGCGCCATATTAAACTCCGATGCTAGTTAATCAAAGCAGAGCAGTCTAGATTCATTTCAAATCTAGATGCGCTTTGCTGCATCTTTCTTTTGATAAGAAATTACCCGTCACATCCCACTTCTTTAGATGGAGGACATGACGGGTACAGAGGTGAATGAGTTTTTATTTAATATTCTGTTATTGCTTACTGCCGATATTTAAGCATTGCGTAGAAGCTCTGCTTCTTGTTGCCAGATATCACAGATTTTTCTTAAATAACAGCGGTTCAAATAAAACCATTTTTATTTGATTTGATTTTATTTTTTTAATCAGATAATATTCATGATAATTGGGTAAGCGACTTGTTCGCCTTGGTCTGTGACAAAAGAAGGAACTGCGAACCCAAAGGGTAATTAGTAATCGAAAATTGTCAATTGCAAATTTGCCTGTTTGTCTCCATCCCATCTAAAAATCTCAAATCAGCAAACTTATCCAGCGTTGTGGGTGTTAGGATTCGATGAGCGTGACTTAATATCTACCCCATTGTGCGGTTGCCTAAGAAAACTCAAAATCACTTTTTTCATCAGCCAGTGCAAGGCTGTTAGTATGACAAAAGTGATGGTGATAATCACCAAAGGCTGTTTTCCAAGAATTTCCTCTATGCCTTTGGTGATTATGGCATCCGGTTGCGTAATAAAATCCCAACTGTTGAAACGCAAAAACCGTCCCCAATAAATACCAACGGCATTGAAAGCATGGGTAATTAACTCAACCCCCAAAATCCACTGGCTTTTGCCAATGCGGTGTAAGTAGTAACCCCAATTAATTAAAGATATTACATAAGCTGCAAATCCAGCCGAAATCACCAGCAAATATACCGGAATTATCACTAGAGTAATCATCCATACCGATGGAACTGAGCGGATATCATGTATGAGGTGAATGACATCAGTTAATAAATAAGGCGCATTCGGTAAAAAAGCGAAGAACACCAGGAATCCGAACCACCAAACCCAAGAACGTCCGCGACGAGTGCGAAACAACCAAACACTCAAAGCCAAAGGTATAAAAGCCAGAAATAAGTTCCAAGTCATCCAGCCCATATTTCTTTGTAAGACTTGCATGAGTGTGGGTATTAATTCAAAAAGTTGTCCTTTCATATACATTTCCGAAGAAAAGGTGTGATTGACACTATTTTAAGGGGTGCAATTAGCTGCTGTGTTGTTTTTCTTGCCAAACTGTGCGTATTCGGGATTTCCAGAGTTTTAGTGGGGAGTGGGGAGTGGGGAGTGGGTAATGGGGAATGGGGAATGGGGAATGGGCAATGGGCAATGGGCAATGGGCAATGGGCAATGGGCAATGGGCAATGGGCAAAGAAAAATTTCCTACTCCCTACTCCTACTCCCTACTCCCTATTCTTTCTGGGGAATGGGGAATGGGGAATGGGTAATAAAAATAATTACTAATAACCAATTCCCAATGCCCAATGCCCAATGCCCAATGCCCAATTCCCAATTACCAATTACCAATTCCCAATTTGCAATTCCCCTAACGCAGTAGCACTCGACTGCGCGGACCAATAGTTTGTTTGGGTGCAGATGGTTTTGTGGGGCAATTTACATCTTTGCGCGAACAAATACTTGAGGCAAGACTTAAAGGATGGAGTGCCGAAGAATTACCGTTACTGAATTCTACATTAGGTTCAGCAGAGGGTGAGGGAGAATTTGATGTTGCGATC
Organism: Tolypothrix sp. VBCCA 56010; assembly: GCF_050875635.1. Classification (NCBI taxonomy): domain Bacteria; kingdom Bacillati; phylum Cyanobacteriota; class Cyanophyceae; order Nostocales; family Tolypothrichaceae; genus Tolypothrix; species Tolypothrix sp. VBCCA 56010. The sequence continues at coordinate 98,282 of NZ_JBPAOH010000007.1, read as the reverse complement.
GCTTCTGGTATCGGCGATATAATCTCACTACCAATCGGTGTACCACCACCGACATCAATCGGTGTACCGCTACCGTTACTAATCGGTGTACCACCACCAGTCACAATCGGTGTAGCACCAGCAGCAATCGGTGTAGCACCACCAGTCACAATCGGTGTAGCACCAGCAGCAATCGGTGTAGCATCACCAGCATCAATTGGTGTAGCACCAGCAGCAATCGGTGTGGCATCACCAGCATCACTACGGGGAGTGATGGGAGTTGCACCTGCGGGAATAGTGATGAACAACTTTATCAGAGGCGCATTAGTCATTTTCAAGGAGGTGACGGTTGGCTTACCTGGTATATCCGACTTGAAATCAAAGACTGTAGGGGTAGCACTACCATTACTTTGGCTATATCGCGGTCCTTGTCCAGTTACTCTAAAAGTACCTTGATACTGCTGTCCGGTTTTTGGATCGGTGACAATGCCGGTGTAAAGCGCTTTTTTTAACCCAAACTCATCTTGAACTACAGCTTCAAATTTGGTTCCGGGCAATTTTCCTTGATAATTATAGGATGTCAAGTCACCGCTTGAAAGTGCTGGCGAAGTCAGCAAGCCATCAAATGAGACAACCGGAATGCCTTTAAAGTCAACGAAGTAATGCAGACTGCCATCGGCGCGAGTTTGTACCTTCACATAGTTAGAAGTGTACAAAGGTACTCCTTGGCGGGAATAAGTACCCTTGGAATTTGTATCTACACGAGTAACCACCCGGTTGAAGTTCGGATTAAATTTGGGAAGTTGGATAGTACCTGATAAAGTGCCAGTGCTTTGAATTGTGATTTGAGCGTCAGCACATTCTGAAGAGAAACCGATAATGGCTGCGGCTATACTGCTAGTAATAATTAGTAGTCCATTAAAGGAATTTTGATGGGTGAATAATGTAGTAAGGACTTTAGTCCTTGATTTGAGCGCTGAAGCGCTCACTACGAAACTCTTAACTTGGGAGTTGGATTTGGTTTTAATTGCTGATGATTTTAATTGCATTGAAAATTTCCTTGATTAATATGCAAAAAAAAATCACGCATGTTTTTACAGCAGGGGAATCTCTGCTTTAATTGCGTGATGAAAATGAAAAACTGACCGAGAACGGGTGTAGGGTGTGGGGTGTGGGGTGTGGGGGGTAGAAGAGGGGGGTGTCGAGAGCAGGGTGTGTTGTTTGACCACACCCTTCTTCTGCACACCCCACACCCTACCCCCTACCCCCTTCTTTGGTGTCCTTGTCTTTGCGCCCCTCCATTTATGGATGGGGTTCCCCACACCCTACCCCCTACCCCCTACCCCCTTCTTCTTTGACTACACCCGTATGCAATTAGTGCATTTATTTACATTTACATCCGTACAGAATTAAAACCGGAATGTTGCTCTTAATGCCCCTACTACCAAGCGATCGTTAGCAGCGTTGTGATCTGGATTGAAAATCACAAAGACACCCGGAGTGAGAGAGATATTGTCATTGAGTTGGGCGCGATAAAAGAGTTCTACGTGCAGTGATGTGTCGTCGCGTCCACCCGCTGTACCTCCTTCAGAAAAGTTGGGAAAATTGAATCCTTCAGGTAAGGAACTAGAAGTAATTTTCGGGGGTTGTCCGACGAGAATGCCGCCCAAATTGCCGGAACGCAGTAAATTGGGAAAGGCAGCGAATACCATCCAGTTTGTAGTTTCCACACTTCCAGAGAGATTGACTGGATTTGAGTGAGTCCAGCCTCCCCAACCGCCTAAGTTAAAATTGGGATTAATGCGCCATGCGACGGTAGCGCCGACAGCATGGGTATTAAAAGCTGTCGCAGGTGCAAAAGGGGAAATTAACTGAGCATCGCCGATACCGGTTCCCAGTAAGCCATCGGGAGAGTGGGAGAAAAGATAATGCAGCCCAACATCGATGTTATTGGTGGGTGCTACAGTTAGTTGAGCGCCGGCGGTATATCTGCCGCCAAAAAGTCCGCCAGCCTGGATATTACCGGGAAAGCTGGGAATTTCAGCACTATAAACGCCTTGTAAACTGAGGCGATCGCTTATTTGCCAGTCAAAGCCAACACCGCCAGTACCGTTACCAATTGCCAAAATCGGGTTACGCTGACCTAATAAAGAAATTGCTCCCTCTCCATTCCCTTCTAGAGGGTTAATACCGCGAAAGGTGTTCGTAGGATTGACACCCACCGTACCGACAATAATTCCCAAGTTGTCTGAAACCGGAAATCGATAAGATAAATCACTGATATATAAATCGTTATTTGTATTTGACTCAAAACCCAACCGCCCCATATTGTTAAATACTGAGGACGCAGAAGAATTTAAATTTCCCGAACTCAGCCCAGTTAACAGTAAATCTTGCCCTGTAAACGAAGTCGCGAGGGTTAGTTGCACGCTATTGGCAAAAGTCAGATTCGTTTCTGCCTTGCGTTCTGGCACTTTATCTCTAGGAAACAAATCGACATCAGCGCTATTCGTTCCCTGGAGGCTAAAAATAGCTTGCCCAAATAGTCGCGTCGTGGTGGAAAACTGATTTGCTTGTATTTCGCTAGTCTGGCTTTCTAAATTGTCTACCCGAGAAAGAACTTGTTTTAACTCTGCTTGAAACTCAGTTTGCAAGCGTTGCAGCTCGATTAAATCCTCATCTTTAACAGTATTAGCTGTATTGTTAGTTATTAATTTATTAATCTGCTCCAGACAATGCTGTAAACCAGCTGCAAATTCATAACGATTGATAGCGGTGTTGCCTAGATAAGTCCTATTTGGATATCCAGCAATGCAGCCATAGCGTTCTACCAGAGATTGCAAAGCAGCAAAAGCCCAATCTGAAGGTTGCACATCGTCCAGTTGTGACACCGATGTGACTTGAGACATTTCGGGGGATGGAGGGAGTGGAGGAGGGGGGGAGGGGGAGAGGGGGGGAGGGGGAGATGGGGAGATGGGGAGATGGGGAGATGGGGAGAAAGAATTATTCTCATTGTCCCCCTTGTCCCCTTGTCCCCTTGTCCCCTTGTCCCCCTTGTCTCCCTTGTCCCCCTTGTCTCCCTTATCTCCCTTGTCTCCCTCATCCCCTACTTGAACAAAGGAGCCTTGAGAGGGAATTTTTTCTCTAATTTTATTAAGTATATTTTGATGCTCTGGTTTTAACGCTGATTGGACGGTTTGGAGACTTGCATCTGGTTGTATCAATTCAGGTGGTGTGATTTGGGTCGGTGGGACAATTTTCTTTGCCTCACTCTGTTTTGACTGCTGCACCACATTATCTGACTCAACTAATGGCTGTTCAGGTAATTTGGGCGGAAATGCTTGCCCAGCAGTTAACACGCCTGCCATCAGCAGACCGATATCGCTCATTGTATTTCACTTTACTAACACCAATATTTCTCTTGACAGACAAAATTGGTGTATTTCAGGAATATTTCGTAGTTAAAAAGTATAAAAAATACTAATAGTTGAGTATGCTAACTGCTTTTTTGCCATTAGCTATTAGCCCTTCGGGTTCGCCAGTCGCCTCAACGCGGGGAACCCGCGCACGGCGCTGGACTCACCATTACCAATGACTGATTACCTAGATAAATTACTCAGGTTGGCTACAGTACTTTTTCACTTCAGCTTCTAAAGCATCAGACTGTTTAGCCGTAGTTTCGGCGGATGTCAATGCGGTATCGATATCTGTTCTGGCTTTTTGTATTTTTTCTCTACCAGATTGAGAGGCTTGTGCTGTTTTAGCTGAACCAAGAGCTTTACCTGCTTTGGTTATCTGTTTGCCGAGAGTGTCAAACACTTTCACAAATTTGTCTTGATATTTTTTCAGTTCGGGGTCTGGTAGGTTCATTTGCTTGAGCGATTTGGTGACAGCTTCGAGATCGGACGCGAGTTTCAAACTGGTTGTCACCTGCTGACCTTTATTTTTGTCAATCAGAGCATTTCCTTCACTAACAGCCTTCATCAGGCGATCGCACTGAGCAACTTTGCTGTTATCGCAACCACTGAGCAACAAAGCGATGCTCAGACCAACAGGAATAATAACAATATGTTTACGCCAAACCAACATTAATACCTCACCACTAATCAAACCCAAATAATAATACCCATTGATTCTGTAATTTTTATCAGTTTTCCGGTCAATCCCTAGAGGGGGAGTGGGGGAGTGGGGGACAAGGGAGACAAGGGGGACAAGGGAGACAAGGGGACAAGGGAGACAATGAGAATAATTCTTTCCCCCCCTCTCCCCATCCCCCCATCCCCCCATCCCCCCACTTAAGTAAAAATGCCCCCCCATAGGATTGAATTATGGGGAAATTCTCAGTTAATGTCGAATGTTGCGTATATTGCCTAACCTGACTAAAAAAGTCTTTAGATTACGGAAATAATTGTGTTTGCTTTTATTACATATTCAAGCTGGCTGCACTGGATAACTCAGCCCCAGTTAGCCCTGCACATCCCCGATGGCTTTCTGAATTTACCTATTATCGCTGTGACATGGGTAATTGCGATCGCTTTGATTGCACTCGCGCTTAACAAAGCGCAGGCAGAATACCAAGAACGAGCTGTACCCCTAATGGGTGTATGTGGCGCTTTTATCTTTGCGGCTCAAATGATAAATTTCCCTATTCCTGGAGGCACTTCCGGACACCTTTTAGGTGGAACGCTGGCAGGTGCTTTGTTGGGTCCTTGGGCTGGCTCTTTGGTCATGGTGGCGGTGTTTATCGTCCAGAGTGTAATATTCCAAGATGGCGGCTTGACTGTGCTGGGCGCCAACATTTTTAATATGGGGTTGATTGGCACGTTTGGTGGTTATTATCTATACAAAGCAATTCGGTTTGCCATAGGTGGCAATAAATTGTCAGGAATGCTAATTGCCGCAGCTGTTGCAGCTTGGACAAGTGTAATGGTTGCCTCTGTTGTATGTGCTGTAGAACTAGCTATATCTGGAACAGTTCCGTTAACTGTGGCTTTGGCTGCAATGGCATCATGGCACGTACTAATCGGTATTGGTGAGGCAGCAATCACCGTAGTAGCTCTTTCGTTTATTTGGCGGACTCGACCGGATTTATTTTACGATCCGCCACGTAAGGCTGTTGTTTCTCGTCCTCTGTCGCGTTATTAATAGGAATTCAACTATGAGTAATGATACGCGATCGCGCAATCGTGCTTTTGTAATAGCTGGTTTGGGTATTGCTTTGCTAATTGCAATTTTTCTTTCTCCCTTTGCTAGTAAAAACCCTGATGGCTTGGATCGAGTCTCCCAGGATCTCAAATTTGAGGATAAAGCACATGAAGATGCACCAGCTAAAAAGCTACCCTTCTACGCTGTTTTTGATGAATATGCCCTCAGAGGTGTACCGGAAGCTGTAGCTACTCCCATCGCTGGCTTAGTCGGAACTTTAGCCGTTTTTGGCTTGGCTTGGGGAATTGGCAAACTAGTTGTACGTGGTTCAACTTCATCTCATCGTGAGTATGATGAATCCCGGTATACGGATGATTGAGAATAAACCACATGAAAAAAGAGGGGGAAAGGGGAAAGGGAAGAAGAGAAAGCTTTTTTATTCCTTTCCCCTCCTCAAGTTTTCCTTGTTTTTGTCAATCCAAAATCCAAAATCTCAAATCCAAAATTCTTAGATGCTGCTGCATATTGGGGCATTAGCGCTTGATGTTAATAGTAAACAGATTACTCCCTGGCACAAACTCGCCCCCCGCACTCGGATACTATGTACATTGCTGCTTGTGTTTGCAATTGTCCTAACACCAAATGGACATTGGTGGACTTGGGCGATTTATGGCTTGGCTGTGGCAAGCGTTTTATTACTCAGTAAAGTCACCTTCAGCGTGCTGCTAAAACGTTTAGCAGTTGAGTTGGGTTTTGTCGGTGTTGTGCTTTTGGGTACTTTGTTTCGAGGCGGTGGTACAGTGCTTTGGGCTTGGGGTCCGTTGCAAATTACTACAGTCGGGCTAACTGTCTTAGGTAGTGTCACTACTAAGGCGCTGCTATCTTTACTGATGTTGAATTTGTTAACTTTAACAACTTCGGTATCGGCGTTGCTTAATGCTTTAATCGAACTGCGAACCCCACCGCTGTTAGTCGCAATTTTGGCTTCAATGTATCGCTATATTGGTGTGTTGATCGGTGAGTTTAACATTATGCGACGGGCAGCAGCATCACGCAACTTGATGAACAGCAATCGTACTATTCGCTTAGTAGTTGGTAATATGATCGGAGCGCTATTTATCCGCACTTACGACCGAGGAAACCGCGTTCATCAAGCGATGCTATCGCGAGGTTATCAAGGAATATTACCGATAGAAAAATTACCACAAGCAGGACGAAATGATGCGATCGCTTTAACTTTGACGCTCATTTTAGCACTACTTGGACAAGCTGTTTATTTGATTTTGTAATTTGTTGGTGGTTAGTGGGAGCGTTGTTAGTTGTTAGTTGTTGGTTGGTTGTTATTTGTTGGTTGTTGGTGGTTAGTGGGAGCGTTGTTAGTGGTTAAAAAAACTCCTAACTCCTACTCCTAACTCCTAACTCCTAACTCTACCCACTATCAACTATCAACTATCAACTATCCACTATCTACTATCAACTATCAACTATCAACTATCCACTAACTAATATCAGATTATATTAATGCATCATAATCCCATAATAATCAAAAATCTTAGTTATACCTACCCTGATGGAACTCAGGCTTTAAAAAAAATTAATCTATCTATCGAAGCTGGGGAGAAGGTAGCATTAATTGGGGCGAATGGTTCGGGAAAATCTACGTTGCAGTTTCACTTAAATGGAATTACTTTACCTCAAGAAGGAGAAGTAATTATTGGTGAATGGTTAGTAGTTCCTGACAATTTGCGAGAAATTCGGAATTTTGTCGGATTGGTTTTTCAAAATCCAGATAATCAGCTATTTATGCCCACAGTATGGGAAGATGTTGCTTTTGGTCCGATGAATTTGGGTTTGCGAGACGAAGAACTTAAAAATCGCGTTATAAAGGCGATGGCTGCGGTTGATATCGATCCAGAATGGTTTGGGCAACGCAATACAGATAATTTGTCTGGAGGGGAAAAAAAACGGATTGCGATCGCAGGGGTTTTAGCGATGAATCCGCAGGTTTTGGTATTGGATGAACCTTCTGCTCAATTAGATCCGCGATCGCGTCGTCAGTTAATTGATTTGTTACAAACTTTGCCTTTTACTCAACTAATTGCTACCCACGATTTAGATTTGGCTTTAGAACTTTGTTCCCGCACTGTTGTATTGAGTCAAGGACAAATTGTTTTCGATGGTGAGACTGAGCGAGTAATGAACGATTCAGAATTTTTGCTAGCTCACGCTTTAGAACCTCCACTCAGCTACAGTCGTCCTTACTGTTTAATTGAACATGCACCGATTAGGATTAAATGTTAGTTGTTGGTTGTTAGGTATTAGTTGATGGTTGTTAGGAGTTAGTTGTTAGTTGTTAATTGATGGTTGATGGTTGTTAGGAGGTAGTTGTTGGTTGTAAAAAATTACTCCTACCCACTACCCACGTACAGACACGATGTTCCTCGCGTCTCTACTACCCACTAACCACTAACTACTATCCACTAAGCACTTGCGATAAGTTTGTATTTATTCTGCTCTTACTTGTGGTTTTCGTCGTTGTATTAACAATCCGATCGCCATCCCAATGCCGACAATAGTAGTAAAGTAAAATAAACTAATCAACCGGATATAAATTGGTGGCGCAATTCCCTCAACTTCAACTGACTGTGCCACTTTTATCGGTGAAAATTGACGGTTAGATCCAGGGATGGGAGTTGCTTCTACCTCAATTTTATGGGGTGAACCATCAAAAAATTGTTCCTGCCATGTTAACTTGCCTTTATCGGGAACTCCGTTGTAGGTAAAGACTGTTAAACCATGTTCTAAAGCGATCGCTTTCACTTGCAATGCTACATCGTTTATGAGTTGTCCTGTTGTCGTATCCTTCACCTGTAGCCCTAAATTCGCAACTTTTCCTACAGTGGCGTTTTTATCTCCCTCAATACTGACTTCTAACCCCTGAGATTTTTGAATTGATGGGGCGATCGCTTCCGTAGTGTTTGAGTGTTCGCTACCGTGAGCATCTGCAACTTCTGCGCTAATGTCAATAAACAATAGCGTCACTATAGCCACTACTGTCAACCCACTTAACAACAGACGTACTGACTGCGGTGCAATTTCTCCTTCTCGCAATTTTTCTTGTCCGCCGATAACCCAACCACCGACTAATCCAACTGATAGTAAAATAGCTGCAACAACAGCAAAATATTTAAATTTTATGGGATTTTCTCGAACTTTCAGATTCAAAGTTTGCTTGTATGCAGCAAAAGTATTTCCTACCAAAGGCGAAACATTCACCCGCAACTGATAGTTACCACGAATCGGTAACATCTGCTGAATTTCCAGCTTTCCATCAGGTGCAGCTGCATTCATTTCCAGCAATTTAGTTCCCTCAACTATCGGGAAATCTGTTGTCAACCAAAAGTTGCGCGGCGGTGTCAATATTTGTAAGTTTATTAAAGCACCCTTTAAAGGTTTACCCGCAGCATCAACAGCTTGTAGCGTCAGAGTAACGGGAGATTGTGGTCTTTTTGCTTCTGCTTCAAAGGGAAGAATACGCTCTAAAGGTGGGTTAGTGGTAAGTTCCACTCTCGGTGCTGGAGTTTGAGAAACCCCCACAAACGAATAAAAAATTGACAAGGTGATACAAACAGCGCTGATAACCCCAAACAGACGATATTTTTTCATAAAACCTTTTTTGAAAATTCGCAAGTTAGGAGTCAGAAAACTTGTGTATTCTAGCTTCTGACTCCCGACTATTTTACATCACCTAAAATTATTTCCAGCTAAATCTAATGCATCTGAAAAATCTCGCAAATGTGATAATTTAGTGACATGCAACTCCTAAAGTATGGTGACGTGTTGAGTGCGTTGCGTCGTGAACCGCAGGATAGGTGGAGAAGAAAAAAGTCCAGATAACCAAAGAAGATAGTAGCATGTAAAGCGTTACCTGTACTGGCTTGGAGAGAGTAATATTTACGGTCTTTTGCAGCGCTGAAGGACGAGAAAAAGTTTCAGTCATTTTTGACCTTCCAGAATTAGTTTTGGTAATTTATCTATCAAAACAGTTTAGCAAAAACCTTTTGTATCGGCATTTATAAACAAGATAATTAAGTATATACATAATATCTGTAACTAATCTTTGTTTCTCCTACGAGAAAGTACTTAAGTACAATAAAAATTTCAACTTTGCCCAATGTAAGCTTGCATTTTTTGAGAAACTAAATTTACTGCCTCAAATAGCGATATAAGACAGTAATTGACAAAAATTATTGATTTCGATAATATACATAGGTAAATTGCAAAAAAATTGCAAACTTATTTGGGCGCTAATTGGAAATTCCATGCCTAACAATTTTGCTTTGGGGCAAGAAAACCTTTGGAGCCGCCGTCAACTGCTGAAGCTGGGATTAGCTGGTGCGGGTGTGGCTGGGGCGACGGCACTTTGGCAGACGTTGAACGCACAAAGTAAGTCAATTGTCAAGATACCGCCGATGGAGGCGCTCGCACCAACAACTGCTGCTAACCCGATGCAGGTGCTCCGGAATTTTGATTATGGTACGGTAAAAAAAGAAAATGGACGCACTATCCGCGAATTTCGCTTAAGTGCAGGGACTTCCGTCATTCAGCTAAATAGTGTTGTGTCTTACAACATCTGGGATTTAAATGGTCGGATTCCAGGACCAACACTGAGAGCAAAACAAGGCGATCGCGTGCGCGTATTGTTCTACAATAAAGCCGGACATTCTCACTCTTTGCATTTTCACGGTGTCCACCCGGCAGAAATGGATGGTATTCGTCCAGTTAGCAACGGTAGCGCCACAATTTATGAATTTGACGCAGAACCTTATGGCGTTCATTTGTACCATTGCCATATTGAACCAGTGACCCGTCACATTGCCAAAGGTTTATACGGAATGTTTATCATCGATCCACCCAAACCCCGTCCGCCGGCGGATGAAATAGCTTTAATTATGGCTGGGTATGACATCAATGATGATAACCGCAATGAGTTTTACGCCTTCAACGGTCAGCCGCATTATTACATGGATAATCCGATTAAGATTTATCAAAATCAGTTGATTCGGCTGTACGTCCTCAACATTATTGAATTCGATCCGGCTGTTACTTTTCACCTCCACGCCAACTTTTTTGATGTCTATCGCTATGGAATGACTCTTACACCCAGCGAGAAAAGTGATGTAATCACGATGGGTATAGCGGAAAGACACATCTTAGAATTTGCCTTTCGCTATCCGGGTAAGTACATGTTTCATCCGCATCAAGATGCGATCGCCGAAAATGGCTGCATGGGTCAATTTGAAGTAGTCGCGGACAGCAAAAACGCGATTTCAACAACTTAAGGGTACTAGGGACTGGGGACTGGGGACTGGGGACTGGGGAATAGGAAAAGAATTATTACCAATGACGGCAGGTGCTTCAACGCGACGGCACTTCCTTAAAGTCGGCAAAGCCGCCCAACGGAGTGCCTTGGGAACCCGCGCAACGCACTGCCTCCCCAATGCCCATTGCCCTATGCCCAATTCCCAATTTCTCAAATTAAATGTGTTGCATTATACTCTGCATCAAATTAGGGCAGAGCCGAAATTATTTGAAAAAATTATTGAAGTTACAGTTAAATTTTCTTAATTAGTTGATAAAAAATATCATTATATGCAAAAGTAAATTCTACGACTAGATGTAAAACTAACATGCTGTTGCTAGCTGACAAAGTTTTAATTAATACCTTTCAAACGTGTTTTGGAGCAAAAATGATCAAAGTTCGTTACATTTTTTTGGCTGTTGCTGCTTGTGCTATAGTTTCCCTGAGTTCCTGTAATGCAGGCACACCAACCGCAGAGAATACAGGAGCCCCTGTTGCCAATAGCCCCCAGGCAAGCGAAGCAGTAAGTAATAATAGTCACAGCGGTCACGGCAGCAAAAATCAAATAAATATCAACACTGCGATATTGTCCGAGTTGGATAAGTTTGAAGCAAAGCTAGCAATACCAGCATTATCAAACAAAATTCAAGCTAATCGTCCTTATGCCTCACCAGAAGAATTAGTATCCAAAAAGGTGATTAATCAAGAGCAGTTTAATCAAATTAAAGATTTGGTGACTGTTCAAGAGGTAGTACTTACCGGTGAAGCAAAAGATGTTGACTATATGAGTAAATTGGGCTTGATGAAAGGGCATCTTATAGTAGCAAAAGAACTACTAGATCAAAATCAGCCCAAACAAGCAGAACCTCATATTGGGCATCCTGTTGAAGAGATTTATGTTGATGTAGAAGACCAACTAAACGAACGTAAAGTAAAAGAATTTAAAACAACTTTAGTAAGTTTGCAAGATTTAGTAAAATCGAATCCGAAAGCAGCCAAACTAAAAACGGATTTTACCTCTTCAATGCAAGCAGTAGATGGTGCGATCGCTGCTTTACCAGAAGCGCAACGCTCAAAAACCGGATTTGTACTACAAAGCATTAATGAGCTATTAGATGCGGCAAACTCAGAATATGGTGCAGCGATCGCTAACAACAAAATATCTGCGGCAATAGAATATCAAGACTCTCGTGGTTTTGTCATCTACGCCAACGAATTATACAAAGGTATTTCTAGCCAAATGGCGAAAGACTTTCCGGAAGCACATAAAGCCATTGAAACAAGTATGGCTGAACTAACAAAAGTTTGGCCCTCCGCTATTCCTCCAGCTGCACCGGTGAAAACCCCCAATGATGTTACCAAGCTAGTGAAAACTATTGAGCAAAACTCTCAAACCGTGATTGATAAATCAAGCACCCAAGCGCAGCGATAGCAGTTTTACTTAATTCTTAATAGCAAAATTGAGGAGTTTAAAATTAGCTTAGAAGTGAGAATTAGTTAGGTAGAGACGTTCCACTGGAACGTCTCTACATTCGAGTGGAACGTCTGTACAAAAGTTATGAGTTATACTTTTAACTCCTAATTCTTCACTTATAACTCCTAACTAATTCTCATTACTCTCCACACATCACTTCAATTAACGCAAAATGCAAGAGCTTGACCAGAAAAAGACCATCGACTTACTCAACGCCATCATGGAATTTGAACTAGCCGGAGTAGTCCGCTACACTCATTATTCTCTGATGGTTACAGGTCCCAACCGCATTCCTATCGTGGGTTTTTTCAAAGCGCAGGCTAGCGAGTCTCTACTTCATGCTGAACAAGTGGGAGAAATACTCACAGGTTTAGATGGACACCCCAGCCTAAAAATTGCGCCGATGGAAGAAACTTACAAGCATTCAGTTAAGGATATCTTGACAGAAAGCTTATCCCACGAAAAGAAGGCTCTGGATTTGTATAAAAGTCTGCTGGAAACTGTCACCGATGCCAGCATTTACTTAGAAGAATTCGCCCGTAATATGATAGGACAGGAAGAGATGCATAATCTCGAACTGAAAAAAATGTTACGCGATTTCAGCTGAGAAAAGTGAGGAGTGAGGAGTTATGAGGAGCGGAATTAATTAAAACTACTAACTCCTAACTCCTAACTAAGAAAAAGTGAGAAGTTATAAGTTAAGAATTAAAACTACTAACTTTTAACTTTTAACTTTTAACTACTAACTACTAACTACTAACAAACGATGAATTTTACTACTGCCTTACCGACTTTTGTAATTACACTCCGAGAAGGAGTAGAAGCTGCGCTTGTTGTCGGGATTGTGCTAGCTTTGCTAAAAAAAGCCAAGCAATCTCAACTCAACTCTTGGGTGTATGCTGGTGTGGGCGTTGGTATTGCCCTGAGTGCGCTGGTAGGTGTGTTGTTGAGTTGGGTAACGATCGCGCTAAGTGCGGCAAATCCGCAATACGCATCGGTGACAGAGGTTTTGCTAGAGGGATTTTTCTGCGTATTAGCGATCGCTATGCTCAGTTGGATGCTCATCTGGATGACCAAACAAGCCAGATTTATGAAAGCTCAAGTTGAGGGAGCTGTCACAAGCGCTCTCAAAGCAGATAAGAATGCCGGGTGGGGCGTTTTTTGGTTAATTTTGATTGCCGTTCTTCGCGAAGGTTTTGAAACAGTTTTCTTTCTCGCTGCCAATTTTCAACAAGGATTCGTGCCAGCTTTCGGTGCTGTTAGCGGTTTAGTTGCGGCAATTGGTATTGGTGTGCTGATGTTTAAATGGGGTGTAAAAATTAACATCAGGCAATTTTTCCAGGTGATGGGCATTTTTTTGGTATTGATTGTTGCCGGTTTGGTAGTGACGGCACTGCAACGCTTTGATGAAGCTGCTGCTGCTTTGGCATTAAGCGATCGCGCTTCCCAAAGCCTTTGTTTTTATTACGAACGCTTTACCAAAGTCCATTCTTGCATTTTGGGTCCGATGGTTTCAAATACCTCGAAAATCTTACCTGATGAACAATTCCCAGGCATTATTCTCAAATCATTATTTGGCTACAGAGATCGTCTTTATCTCGTGCAAGCAGTAGGTTATGTAGTATTTTTATTGACTATAGGCGGTGCATATTTGCGTAGTATTACAGGTGGTAATAGCGGGAAAAATCAGCCAGTTAAACAAAAATCTATGAGTTCTAATTCAGATTAAAAAAGTCTGCTGTGACAAACGAGAAGTCGGGTTTCTTTAAGAAAGCCGACTTCTGAAGCTTTGAATATAAAATCAATGAAAGTTAAACAGTTATTTATCCATCCGGTGAAGGGTTTAACACCATTAGCACACCAAAGCGTAACCTTAAAAGTTGGATATGGGATACCAGGCGATCGCTCTTTTGCGTTAATGTACAAGCAAGATGAAATAGACGTAGACTCAACTAAAGTGCCGTGGATGAAGAAGCACAACTTCATCATGCAAAATGATTGGCACGGACTTGCAGCTTTAGATTGTCAGTATGAAGAAGCTAGCGGTATTCTCAGGGTGAAGCGTAAAGGTGTAGAATTATTGATTGGCGATACGAAAACAGAAATCGGACGCGATCGCATTTCCACATTTTTCACCGGCTATCTAGCAGGAATTTATCCCAGTCTTGCTGCTAGAAACGGCAAACGCGCACCCTTACAATTTGTGGGGATGTTTGGCGAAACTCGCTATCCTGACAGAGAAGCAGTGCATATTTCTTTAGTTAGTCAAGCAACTATAGATAATTTAAGTCAATTAGCCAAACAAGAAATTGATGTCCGGCGTTTTCGTCCGAATATAGTTGTAGAAGGTGTACCCGCATGGAAAGAATTTGACTGGGTAGGGCAAGAAATGCAACTTGGTAGTGCGAGAATTGAGATAACAGCCAGAATTAATCGCTGCTTAAATATAGACGTGCATCCAGAAACCGGAGAACGAGATATTGGATTGCTGACTTTACTACAAAAGCAATTTCACCACACCCAGACAGGAGTTTTAGCCAAAGTTATTAGTAATGGTGATGTAGCGATCGGCGATAATTTGCACTTGTGAGTGAAATCAAAAAAACAATCCCCGTCGTTTCATAGACGGGGAATGTTAATTAGGGCTATTACGTACTTGTTATCATTGAACTGTGAATCCTGGAGGTGTGATTGCATCTTCCAAATCAGCCCCTAGCAGGTTTGCCCCTTCTATTTTCGCATCTATTAGATTTGTTTTCTCCAAGTCTGCTCCCTGTAAATTTGCTCCTAATAGATTCGCTCCTTGTAGGTTTGCTTTCTCTAGGTCTGCATCAAACAAATTTGCATTCTCTAGGTTTGCTCCTGCTATGTTTGCTTTACCTAAATCTGCTCCCTGTAAATTTGCTCCTAACAGATTTGCTCCTTGTAAATTAGCCTTCTCGAAGTCTGCATCTGCCAAGTTCGCATTTTCCAAGTTTGCTGCTTGCAAGTTAGCCGAACTCAGGTCTGCTCCATTCAGGTTACACCCGACACATTCTTTGGTTTGTAACAAACGTTTCACATTTGCGCTTACAGACTGTATTGGCGATGCAACCGGGGATATTATGGGAGCGGTTATGGATGGTGTTTCTGATTGAGCTAAAGCGCTAGGCTGGTCAAGCAGAGAAAATCCGGCTACAAATACAAAAAATACTGCGGTGACGACCCAGGAAGTTAATTTTTTTGCAATTGATTTATTCATTTTAATTTTGTGGCTTTGCTTTTACAGAAGCCATCAGTAAAGTGCATAGTTTTCACTTTAAAGTAAGCTCATAGATTAAATCAAACATTATTTTTATTCAGATTTATAACTTAAAGTGATTAAAAAACATTTTCTCAAGTTTTTTGTCTAAATGGCTCTTTATTGGCAGCATCGCTCTCGGAGTGGAAATCATTTATCTTCAGCTATATTTGCCTCTGTTGTTGGCGATATTTGCGTAGTAAAATTGTGTAATTGGGAACATGTAGACTGCAAAGAAGATTGCCTAATTTCCTCTACACTGTTATTGACAATCGAAAAACGAAGTTGAATAAACCCAAAAGCGGTAAGTTGCGATAGCAATATCATCACTGCACTAATCATAGCGATCGCCTTTAAGTGCTTGTTGCGTCTTTTTTGGATGCTACGCTTGACAAACTCCAACTCTGTTAAATTCAACCAGCCAATATCAGACTTAAGTAATTGCTGTACTAACGGCAAGCGAGGATCGTCATTCCATAAAAGACCAACAGCCTTTTTATCGTGTTTTTGGGTTGCCCATTTATTTGCAGTTGGTCTTAACTCTGTTTGCAATACTAAAGAACTTAACTCTTGTTTTTTCCAGTTCAGCAGCTTTTGCCATTCCCGGATTAAAGCATCATGAGCCGGCTCAACATATTCATTATTCTCTATATCGCGTCCTTTCACCAACAACCGCGCCGCCACAAAGCGCGAAATCACCAACTTTACCCGTGTATTTTCGGCTTGTGGATATTCCAGTTCCTTGCATAGCACCCGTCTGCGTGTCAAATCGCTGCTACCCACCGCTACCATCCGCAGCATTACGTGCTTGATAGTTTGGGAGTAAGCGGGGTCAAGTTTAACTAACTCGTCATATTCAAAGTCTGCTCTTTTAGTCAGACTGCGCGTCACTCCCCCTAATTCTGCATAATCAGATTGAGTAATTGCCCGATTATTTCTTTTACCTTCTTTGACACTCTGAATATATTTCAGATACAGTTCACTCAAAGTAAAAGAAAGTAGTGGTAAAGCTCCCGGCATCTGTGCCACTTCATCAATTACTTCCTCTACTAAACTTGGCGGCTCAAAATACATTACCTTGGCAGCGGCTGGTTCGACAATGCACGATCGCAATTCTTGACGCGATATCTTTGGCATCACAAATCGTCCCGATTCCCAGTAAGGTTCTAAAGGTGTATTGCGAAATTGTGGTTCAAAGTCATTTCTGAGTGTCACCACAATTCTTAACTGCTCAGGAAAAGCTTTTATTGCTCTTGCCAATCCTTCAAATAATTTTTGACTTTCAGTTTCATCTTGGCAAACGGTAACTAATTCTTCAAACTCGTCAATTACCAATAATAATTTTGCCTGAGGATTCAAATCAGACCATTCACTTACACTCTGATACAAATTCAGTAATTCTTGCTCAAAAGCTTGGCTTGGTTCCGCAAAAGTTGGCAAATTTTCCTTGATCAGCGTTTTGTTTAAAGCCACAAAAGGCGATTCTCCCGGACGCACCGGAGCCAAAATGCGCCATTCTTGGGGAATTGGGAATTGGGCAATGGGCAATGGGCAATGGGAATAAAAAGATGCCCCATGCCCGATGACGGCAGGTGCTTCAAGCCGGGAAACCCGTCCAACGCACTGCCTCCCCGATGCCCCATGCCCAATGCCCGATGCCCCATGCCCAATGCCCCATGCCCGATGCCCCATGCCCAACTTTAAATATGGAATTAATCCGGCTTTTACCAAACTAGATTTTCCCGAACCAGAAGCACCCAGCACTACCGTCAAGGGGCGATCGCTCATAAATTCTGCCAGCTTGGAAATTAATTTTTTTCTGCCGAAAAATAGCTGACTGTGTTCTTCTTCAAAAGATTTTAAACCCCGATAAGGATTAGTATTTTTGGAAATTGCAGGTGCTGGGGCTAAATGATTGCGGTCAAAACTAGGAATGGGAAAGATGTAATCACCATCATCATGGTGTTTAAGGTGACGCAAGTTAGGGGTTTGTTTTGCGTTTATCTTATAGAACTCGCTCTGTAAATACACAAAAAGTTCTGTTGCTGTAAGTAGACCGTCTTGACTCAAGTCAACATCTCCTCTAAGTGCTTTGAGGAGAAACTCAGCAAAGGGAGAATGTCCCTCATGCTCGCTGCGTTGTCCAAAAGGATATAGGTAATCGGCAGCTTTTTCATCATCGCTTGCAGAGGTAATTACCTGCTGGGCACAACTAGAGATAAAGCGATCGTAGCGTTCGCGATAATGTATATTTTGCCGCACCGCTTCTCTGTCACCTGCCCAACGAAATGCTCCTGCAAAGCAGCAGTCGAGGATAATCAACAAATGACGACATGGCAGTTTTTGCAAAGCATCGTGCAGTCGCTTCATCGATAACCAAGTGCTGTTGTTACCCAAACGTGCATCTTGAGGTACAAGAAAACCCGCAGGACTATCGGCGTTATCTATTCCATCTAGGATGCCATGTCCAGCAAAATAGAAAAATAGTCTATCAGTTTCTTCAATTTCGATTTGGCTGCCGTCAGGTAAAAATAGTTTGTGTTGTTCAAGAGCCGTCAATAGACTGTTGAATTTATTGTTATTAGCATCGCCATTTAACAGCAGCAGAACTTGGTATTCGTATTTGCTCTTTAAAGTAGCGGCGATTTCTTCAGCATCATTGACAGCAGTTTGCAGTGCCGGGATGCCATTGCTGTATTGATCGATGCCGATAACTACTGCTAGACTTCGTTTAATTTCTGCCATACATGCAATCTTGACAAAAGTTTTAATATATGCAGCGGTAAGTTATACCTTATTAACTGAACGAAAGTTCAGCAAGTATTGCTTGCCTTATATATTGTTTTAGGTATGAGCCAAATCAAGTTATGCACATGTAAGGCAGATATCGGCAAGATGTAACAATACTTGGCATTATCGCTGTTGATGCGGCTTAATTTCATCAAGTCGAGCTTAGGTGTTCGCTGATATTTTTGGAAATTAAATTTTCTTCCCTAGTTCTTCCCGATCGCCATTTAATCTTAAAAACATCGAATCAGTCAGTTCTCAACTCAAACAATTAACGAGTAAGCGTCCAGTTGAACGCTTACTTGTTAAGAAACTTCCACTTGGTACGCAAGAGTTGAAAAGCACAAACTAGTCACTTTTTTTAAGAGAGAAAAAAACCATGAAAATTGCCAATCTTCCCGCCGAACTAACAGAAGCTGAAATCGCAGCACATGTCATTGCACCAGAACACGTAAAAAACATTCAGATAGAAGAGGTTGATGAATCAAAACAAGTCAGATATGACATTCCCGTTGTCACTAGACAATTTGCTATCCCTCCTAAATTGAATGTAGATGCTTTTGGCAAGGCTATCCACAATACTTTAAAAGACTCTGTAACTGGATACATGTTTGAACTGCGGCAAAACGGCAACCTCATTTATAATTTGATTTGGAACTGGGCACAGACTCCTGCCGATCTCAGGCAAGGTTGGAGTGAAGATACACGTATGCACGTTGCCAGTGTCAGTAAATTTCTCACAGCGGTTGGCTTGGTCAAAGTTTTAGATAGCAAGAATATTTCTTACGATAGTAAGATTATTAACTATTTACCAACTTACTGGAGTAAAGGTAATAATATCGACAAGATCACCTTTCGGCACTTGTTGACACATAGATCGGGATTCAGTACAGGTGGTTCTGCCTCCGATTATACGTTTATGAAAAGTAAGGTGGCAGCTGGGGTAACACAGGTAGGTTCTTATGATTATGAGAATATGAACTTTGGCTTATGCCGCATTCTCATTCCAATTATCAATGGCAATCTTAGCAAAGATGCACAATTTCCCACATCCTCTTCTCAAGATGTGTATTGGGATGCAGTCACTCTTTCCTACTATAAAAGCTATATGCAAGCTAACGTATTTACACCTGCTGGTGTCAATAACGTTGACTTCAAGCCTATTTCGAGTACGAAGAATGCACTGGCTTATCAGTTCCCACATAACAATAACAAAGGATGGGATTCTGGCGATCTAGCCTCTGTTGCAGGTGGTGCTGGTTGGAGGTTATCAACTAAGGAACTACTGAATGTCATGGATCATGTGCGGCGCAGAAACACGATTATTGCTCCTCAAAAAGCACAATATATACTTGACAATTACTTTGGTATCGATGAAGTTGCTAATACACCAGCAGGTACGATTTATAGCAAAAACGGTTATTGGGGTAATGGTGACGGTAAAACAGAACAATGTGTTGCTTACTTTTTGCCAAATGATATGGAACTTGTGGTGTTTGTAAATTCACCAATTGGTCAAAGCAACTTTTTCTTGCGGGGTATCTTGAAAGATACGTTTGTTAACGCTTTATCGAGTTAACAGTATAGGGGTTACGCACTCCTTCAGGTGCGTAGTATACGTAGTAGGGTGTGTTAGGACATTCGTCCTAACGCACCGAGACATCACAGACGGTGGGTTAGCTTCCGCAGAGCGGACAAGGGGCGCGGTAAGCGAAGCTATGCCGTAGGCTTTACGCGCTCCACACCCTACATATACTTAAATTTTTTCAAAAATAAAGTCGGATTCTTATATACAAATTGATGCTAAAATCAATGTCTTCTTAATAAAAGCCCCAGTACCCCACCGGGGCAAGTCAAACGTTTCCAAAAGTCAATATAGTTGCTAGCGAACATTTAAGGGTAGGGGTTTCCCCTACCTTGACATGAAAACATGACAAACGCTATCATAAAACATGACAAAAATAGGTTAACACTTTTTAGTGCCCGTTACTTAGGGGAATAGTCACCGGAGGCGGTACAAGAAAGGCAGATGCCCCTAGCTAAGATATTCCTGGTTTTGAGAGGTAGATGACCCTGACAATTAACAAGTATATCCACTGATGGGTGTTTTTCGGTAGGGCGATCGCAATTCTGTCGCTGGTTGTGCGATCGCTATCTGTCATGCGATCGACTAAACAGTGTTTGTCGTGAATCGTTTTGATAAATTGACATTCAGCCGGACACGATATTATTTATCATGCCAAACATATTTTTCACAAGTATCTTTCGCTTTCTTAGCCTCATCTGTCTGGGGGTTTTGCAACACAGGATGATTTTGCAAGTTGTTGCAGGCAACTTCTAACCAATCTTCCCATCGAGTTTGCCACAAGCGTAGTGTTTTGTCTCGACTACCACTAACGATGTAGCGTCCATCAGGACTGATGGCAACAGATGTGACATTATTTGTATGACCTTGAAAGTTTAGCCCAATATTGCTGTCAGAAAAGTTCCACAAGCGCACATTCTTGTCCTGACTACCACTAACAATGTAGCGCCCATCGCGACTGATAACGGCAGATGTCACACCAAACTCATGACCTTGAAACGGTTGTCTAATTAATTTACCAGAAAGATCCCACAAGCGCATTGTCCTGTCGTAACTGGCGCTGAGGATATAACGCCCCGAAGGACTAAAAGCCACAGATGAAATCGAACCCTCATGACCTTGGAATGGTTGGGCGATCGCTTTACCAGAAAGATCCCACAAGCGCACCATTCTGTCGTCACCGCCACTAACAATCATCTTACTATTGGGACTGAAGGCAACAGAAAATATAGGCTGTGTATGACCTGTAAAAGGTTGTCCAATTGAATTACCTTTAATATCCCACAAGCGCAGTGTCTTGTCCTCGCTACCACTGACGATGTAACGCCCCGAAGGACTAAAAGCTACAGAATAGACTTTACCTGTATGACCTGTAAATGGTTGTCCAATCGAATTACCTTTAATATCCCACAAGCGCAGTGTCTTGTCCTCGCTACCACTGAGGATTGTTAGTCCATCTGGACTAAAAGCTACAGATGTAACCGGATTTTTATGACCTAAAAATGGTTGCCCAATCGACTTACCAGAAATATCCCACAAGCGCAGTGTCTTATCGAGACTACCACTGACGATATAATGCCCCGAAGGACTAAAAGCCACAGATGCGACATTACTTGTATGACCTAGCAACGGTTGCCCGATTTTATTGCTAATGTCCCACAAGCGGATTGTGCGATCGCCACTACCGCTGACAATATATCGCCCATCTCGACTAAAGGCTACAGATGAAACCGGATTTTTATGACCTTTAAGCGGTTCTCCAATCAGATTGCCGGATAGATCCCACAACCGCACTATCCTGTCAAAACCGGCACTAACTATATACAGCCCATCGGGACTAAAGCGAACAGATAAAACAGCACTTCTATTACCTGGGAATGGTTGTCCTACTGGTTTGCCAGAAATATCCCACAAGCGTATTGTTCTGTCTTCGCTACCACTAACGATTGTTAGTCCATCTGGACTAAAAGCTACAGACCACACAGAATCTGTATGACCTGCAAACGGTTTCCCTACAGGATTTCCGGAAATATCCCACAAACGTACTGTCTTATCCCTACTACCACTGACGATGTATTTTCCATCCGGACTAAATGCTACAGACCAGACAGGTTTTGTATGACCGACAAACGCTTTGCCGATTGGTTTACCAGATATATCCCACAAACGCAGCGTGTTGTCTTCACTACCACTGAGAATGTAGCGTCCATTTGGACTAAAAGCTACAGATTGGATCGGTTTTGTATGACCTGTAAATGGTTGCCCAATCTGTTTACCAGACATATCCCACAAACGCACTGTGTTGTCTTCGCTACCACTGACGATGTAGCGCCCATCGGGACTAAATGCTACAGATGTAATCGGTTTTGCATGACCTGTAAATAATTTGCCGATTGGTTTACCGGACATATCCCACAAACGCACTGTGTTGTCTTCGCTACCGCTGACGATGTAGCGCCCATCGGGACTAAAAGCTACAGAAGTGACGCGATCGCTATGACCTGTCAACTGATCTCGCTCTTTAGTAGCTTGCACTGCATGAAGTAAACTAGATTTCACTGGGTTAAGTATGTCCCAGGGTAACAATGAACGATTTTCACCAGCAGTCTGAATCGCTAAAACTAGTCCATCTACAGGGTTGACAGGTAGCCTATTTTCTGCTAATGCGGCTTTTTCCCGTAACAGCGACAACTGAAGTTGAACCAAAGCAAAAATCGTTAATCCAGTCAGTGAGGCAATAACTCCACTCACAATACCAACTGTCCGACGCCGATTGTTTCGTCTTCTTGTGATGCTGCGTTGAACAAACTCCAACTCTATAGAATTCAGCCAACTTTTATCAGACTCAGATATCTGCTTAACCAACGGTAAACGCGGATCGTTATTCCACAACAAACCAACCGCTTGTTTATCTCGTCTTTGAGTTGTCCATTTATTCGCAGTCGGTGTTAGTTCGCGTTGCAGCAGCAACGAACCTAATTCTTGGTCTTTCCAAGTCAGTAATTTTTGCCATCCCCGCACTAAGACATCATGAGCCGGTTCTACATAACTGTTACCTTCAGTATCTTGTCCTCCTACTAACAAACGTGCTGCCAGAAAACGCTCAATTACTAACTTTACCCGCGTATTTTCTGCTTTGGGATATTCCAATTCTGTCAGCAATACTCGCCGGCGTGCCAAATCACCACCACCTATAGCCACCATCCGTAACATGACGTGTTTAATAATTTGAGCATAAGCAGAATCAAGTTTAATTAATTCATCATATTCACTGTCTGCTCGTTGAGTGAGACTGCGCGTCACTCCACCTAATTCTTCATAATCGGCTTGAGTAATTGCCCGATTGTTTCTTTTGCCCTCTCTGGCACTTTTAATATATTTTAAATATAGTTCACTTAATGTAAAAGAAAGTAGCGGCAACGCTCCGGGCATTTGTGCTACTTCATCAATTATTTGGTCTACTAAAGTTGGCGGTTCAAAAAACATTACCCTAGCGGTGGCTGGTTCGACAATACAATCGCGCAATTCCAAGCGTGACATGACTGGCACGATAAATCTTGCCGCTGTCCAATAAGCTTCTAAAGGTGTGTCGCGAAATTGCGGTTCAAAGTCATTTCGTAACGTCACCACAATGCGTAACTGTTCGGGAAAAGCTTTTATAGCCCTTGCTAACTCGCTCAAAAACTTTAAGCGCTCATCTTCATTTTTAGTCACAGTTACTAATTCTTCAAACTGGTCAATTACGACAAGTAATTTAGCATTTTCATTAGCTTCAGTCCAAGCTTTGATACTTTGATAAAGAGTCTGTAATTCTTCTTCAAATTGCTGCTTAGGCTGAACGAAAGTTGGTAGTTTTTCTTGTGCAAGTGCATTATTCAAAGCTTTAAATGGAGACTCTCCCGGACGAATGGGAGCGAGAATCCGCCATTCTTGGGGACTAGGGACTAGGGACTGGGGATTAGGGACTAGGGATTGAGAGGAAGACGTGGAGAGTTTTGTATAGATATCTGTCCTCTTCTCTCCTAATCCCCTAGTCCCTAGTCCCCAGTCCCCAGTCCCTTTAAGATGCGTAATTAATCCGGCTTTCACCAAGCTGGATTTTCCGGAACCGGAAGCACCCAGCACCACTGTTAACGGTTGGTTGATGATGAATGCTTGCAATTTTTCGATTAAGGCTTTTCTGCCAAAAAAGAGGCTGCTATCTTTTTCTTCATACGATTTCAATCCTCTGTAAGGATTGGTATTTTCATCGAGTGCGGGTGCTGGTGCTAACTTATTCGGGTCAAACCCAGGAACGGGAAAGATATACTCGCCTTTGTCGTGACGTATGAGTTGACAGAATCCTGGGGTTTGCTTGACGCTTGTATTGCCCAATTCTCCATGTATATATACGTAGATTTCCGTAGCTGTGATTACGCCGTCTTTGCTAAAATCTGCTTCTCCACAAAGCGCTTTTAAAAGTAATTCTGCAAAAGGGGAGTTTCCCGAATCTTCGTTGCGTTGTCCAAATCGATACAACGAATCGGCAGCTTTTTCATCATCGCCGGCGGAGGTGATTACTTGCTGGGCGCAACTAGAGATAAAGCGATCGTAACGTTCGCGATATACTTTATTTTGACGCACGGCATCTCTGTTACCTGCCCAACGAAATGCGCCTGCAAAACAACAATCTAGGATAATTAATATATGACGGCATGGTAGTTTAATTAAAGCATCGTGCAGTCGCTTCATGGGCAGCATACTACTGTCATTATCCATGCGTGCATCTTGAGGAACAAGAAAGCCTGTTGGACCATCGGCGCTATCTAATGCATCTAAGGCGATACCGTGTCCGGCAAAGTAGAATAATACTCGGTCAGTTTCTTGAATTTGAATTTGGCTATTATCTGCTAAAGGTAGCTTTTGTTGTTCAAAGGCAGTTAATAGGCTTTTGAATTTGTCGCTGTTGGCATCGCTATCTAACAGCAGCAAAACTTGGTATTCGTATTTGGTTGCTAAAGTCGCAGCGATTTTTTCGGCATCATTGACGGCGGTTTTTAGTGCCGGAATGCCATTGCCGTATTCATTAATACCAATAACTACTGCCAGACTGCGTTTAATTTCTTCCATAAGATGCCCGTTATTTAATAACTATAAGCATCTACAAGCAGATTATCTACAATTTCCCTCTTATTTTTAGCAAGTGTCCAATCGTGCCTTCTATTCATCTGTGTGGAGGTTTTGCAAAAAAGAAGAATTTGGCGATCGCCACCATCCAAAGCATTTGCGATTGAGATGCCACAAATGCACCGTAGGGCGATCGCTTGCGAGAAAACGTGAAGTTTTCTCATAAATGCTTAGTCTAATTAGAGACGTAATATTTGCTACGTCTCTAATTTAACTGCTCAGACTCAGCAATCCTTATTTATCTATGGCTATCACCCCAAGTTGTCTAGAAATTGTTGCGCTTCATTAAGTTTTTCTTTAGCCTCATTAGTATCGCAACGCTTAAATTGCTCTATTGCTTCTTTTGACTTTTTCTTGGCTCCTTCTATGTCTTTCCTCTTGTGATGATCTCTAGCAGCCTCGAGACTAGCCACACCTAGATCGAATTCTGGATCTATGCGTTTATATCCAGGATTTGACATAATTTTTGCTCTCCTTTGGAATGTTTGAAACCTGACATCTAAATATAGGTGCAGGTGAAATGAAGTTATGCACTCAAAATCAAGATTGATATGAAGAGGGTTGTAAAAGAGGCACTAAATTGGTTTGCAAAGATTACCTTCACTTACTTTGGGTTTATTTTTCAGATAGTCATCCAGCCAATTACAACTATGTTTAAGTAAGTTATCCAAATCCAAATTCCAGAGAATCACGTTTTCGCTAGGATCAGCTGAAGCAATAGTCTTACCATCGGGACTGAAACTGGCATCAAAGATATCGCCTTGATTATCTGGTAAAGTTGTTATCAGTTCACCATTTAGTTTCCAAAGTCTAATTTTATTGCCACTTGCTGAAACTAAAGTTTGACCATTGGGGCTAAAATTAACTTTCATAACACTATTACCTTCAAGTGGAAAAACTGTAGATGGTTGATTATTTAGATGCCAAAGCCTAACAGTTTTGTCAGAACTAGCTGAAGCAAGCATTTTTCCGTTAGGGCTGAAACTTACACTCAGAACTCCTTCCTTGTGACCTGGAAAATTTTTAATAAATCTGCCATCTGGTACATTCCAAAGCTTGATAGTTTTGTCAAGGCTGGCTGAAGCAATCGTTTTACCATCAGGGCTAAAGCTAACACTTGTAACTACGTTATTATGTGCTGGGATAGTTTTAATTAAGCTTCCATTTGCTACATTCCAAAGCTTCACAGTTTTATCATCACTCGCTGAAGCAATTGTTTTGCTATCAGGGCTAAAACTCACGCTAGAAACTTGTTGTAAGTGTGCTTTTATAGTCCTGATTAATTTTCCTTGAGTATTCCAAAGTTTCACAATTCCATCCTCGCCGGCAGATGCAATTAATTTACCATCGTGACTAAAGCTTACTTGTAAAACTGTTTGGTTATCTGCTTGCACATTCCACAACCGCTTACCATTTTGCCAAAGCTGAATATTTTTACCTGATGCTGAGACAATCATTTTACTATCAGGGCTAAAGCTGACACTTATACTCTTCGATTGAAGAATTGTAGGCGGTAGTATACTATTAATATTCCATAGTTTAACGGTGTTATCATCACCAGCCAAAGCAATCATTTTGCTGTCGGGGCTAAAACTTGCTTGATTGATAGTGGTGTCAGGAATTACTAAAGTTGGCAGTGGTTCATCGGATTTTGGACTCCATATTTTAACAGTTTCATCCTTGTTAGCTGAAGCAATATATTTACCATCGCGACTAACATCTAAGTAAAGGACTTGCTCGGTATGTCCCTGTAAGTTTTTTATTTGTGTACCGTTTACATTCAATAGCTTGATAGGTCTATCACTATTGGTTGCAGCAATAGTTTTATTATCAACAAAACGCACTCCAAAACGGTCAAGTCGCACAGAATCATTCTGAATAGTTTTAAGTAACTTGCGCTCTTTTACACTCCAAAGTTTGATAGCTCCACCTACACTAGCGGTAGCAATAATCTGATTATCTGGACTAAAACTTAAATCTCTGATTTGGTCACGATGTTCTTTCCAAGTTTTAATTAGTTTCCCATCTTTCTGGAATAAATTTAGTGTAAAGGTATTTTGGCTACCCGTGGCAATAATCTGTCCATCGGGACTTAAACTTACAGCCGAAATTTGATCTTTGTCTGGGATAGGTTTTACTAATTTGAAAGTACCATTAGGTTGACGCTGCCAAATTATGAGAGTATTATTACTAGCAGAGATTAAAGTTTTACCATCCTTACTAAAAAGAACTCTAAAAACTCCATCTTCATGCTGTGTAAGTGTTTGCAAACATTGCCCTTTAAGATTCCACAATTTAATAGTGCTATCATTGCTTGCTGAAGCAATTGTTTTACCATCTGGGGTAAAAATGACACTCCTAACAGCTTGAGTATGTCCTTCAAAGCGGTTGCGCTCTCTGACTTGATTAGCCAACTGTAGCAAGGTCGTTACAACTTTTATTTTGGTAGATTCCTTGGTTAAAATGGTGTCTTTTTTCAGCATTTCTCCTGCTTTGACACCTTCTCTTAATAAATCTTTTTTTAGCATTTCGCCGGCTTTGACACCTTCTACCAGCGCTTCTAATTGGTTGTTGGAGGCTAAACGCGCTTCTGATAAAGCACTAGTAGTTTCAATTACTTGATTTTCCGCATCAATCCAATTTTTAATTGCAATAATAGTTGCACTGCTCAAAACTATTAATGCACCACTTATAATACTCCCACGTAAAGTAGCATTTTTGCGTTTTTGTCTGACGCTACGTCGCACAAACTCAGCTTCTATTTTGTTAAACCAGTTATTATTAGAATTCAATATTTGTTTCAACAAATCCAGACGCGGATCGGCATTCCATAGAAATCGTGGTTTTTGTTGGGTTTTCCACTCAAGTGCAGCTGGTGTCAATCGACGTTGAAGAATCAAATTTTCCTGTTCTTCTTGTTTCCAAGTCCGCAGCTTATTCCACCCCCGCACTAAAACATCATGGGCAGGTTCGACATATTCATGATTCTCTGTATCTTGTCCTTTAACTAACAAGCGAGCAGCCACAAAACGCTCAATTACTAACTCTGCCCGTGCATTTTCTACTTCTGGATACTCCAATTCTGTACATAATACTTGTCTGCGAGCCAATTCACCCCCACCTATAGCTACCATCCGTAGCATTACTTGTTTGATTGTTTGAGCGTATGCTGAATCAAGTTTTACTAACTCGTCATATTCATAATCTGCTCTTTGAGTGAGACTGCGCGTCACTCCTCCCAATTCATCATAATCTGCTTGAGTAATCGCTCGATTATTTCTTTTATCTTCTCTAGTACTCTTGATATATTTCAAATAAAGTTCACTTAATGTGAAGGATAATAAAGGCAAAGCTCCGGGCATTTGTGCCACTTCATCAATTAACTGATCTACTAAATTTGGCGGATCAAAATACAAAACTCGTGCAGTGGCAGGTTCCGTAATGCAAGAGCGCAATTCTTGTCGCGTCATTGCTGGGATAATAAATCGCGCTTTTTGCCAATAAGGTTTTAATGCTTTATCTCTAAACTGCGGTTCAAAGTCACTTCGCAGCGTAACTACAATTCTTAATTGTTCGGGAAAAGCTTTAATTGCTCTTGCTAATCCTGTTATAAATATTTCCGATTGTTTGTCATTTTGGCATAGGGTGACTAATTCTTCAAATTGGTCAATAAAAAGTAGTAATTTAGTATTAGGGTTAGCCTGACTCCAAGTTTTGACGCTTTGATAAAGTGTTTGCAATTCTTGCTCAAAAGTTTTGTAAGGCTGGGTGAAAATGGGGAAGTTTTCTTTTACTAATGTGTTATTTAAAGCGATGAAGGGAGATTTACCCGGACGAATCGGAGCAAAGATGCGCCACTGTCCACTATTTTTTAACTGAGGAATTAATCCGGCTTTGACTAAGCTTGATTTACCGGAACCGGAAGCGCCGAGTACAACTGTTAATGGTTGGCTAATAATGAACTTTTGCAGCTTTTCAATTAAAGCTTTTCTGCCAAAAAATAAGCTGCTATCTTTTTCTTCAAAAGACTCTAACCCTCGGTAAGGATTTTTACTTTCATCAAGTGGGGGAGCTTTGTCTAAGTTTTTCGGATCAAAACCAAGAATAGGAAAGATATACTCACCTTTGTCATGGCGTTTTAGCTGACACAAACCTGGGGTTTGTTTGGCGATTGTTTTGGCTAATTCATTATTTATATATAAATAGATTTCTGTTGCGGTGATTACACCATCTTGGGTAAAATCAGCTTGTCCTAAAAGTGCTTTAAATAACAGTTCGGCGAAGGGAGAATGACCATTAATATTACCTCGTTGTCCAAAATTGAGAAGGGAATCGGCAGCTTTTTCGTCATCGGCAGCGGAGGTAATTACTTGTTGAGCGCAACCAGAGATGAAGCGTTGATAACGTTCTTGATACATTTTATGCGATCGCACTGCTTCTCTTTGCAATTCCGCCCAGCGAAATGCACCGGCAAAGCAGCAATCAAGGATAATCAAAAGATGACGGCAAGGCAGTTGTATCAAAGCATCGTGCAACCGCTGCATCGCTACCCAAGTATTGCTATCATCGCGTCGTGCATCCTGGGGTACAACGTAGCCAGCCGGTCCATCTGTGTTGTCAAGTCCATCCAAAGCAATGCCATGTCCCCCAAAGTAAAATAAAAGGCGATCGCTTTCTTGCATCTGTATCAACCCATCAGCTAAAGGTAGCTGCTGCTTTACAAAAGCTGCCAACAAATCATTCAGCTTCGATTGAGTTGCATCTGCATCCAATAGCTGTAAGACTTTGTATTCATATTCTTCTGCCAGGATTTTCGCAAGTTCGCTAGCATCATTTACAGCTGTCTCTAAGAGTGGAATACCATTTATGTATTGGTTAACACCAATAATTATTGCAAAACTGCGTTTAATTTCTGCCATAAATTAACATCAGCAAGAATATATCTGCAAAACCCCACCTCATGAAAAGGTGGGGTTATTTTTTTACACGCAATTATCAAGAATTGGTAGAAATTAGTCAGAGTGAGTGTTTGTTAACAGCTACAGTCTGACTGCTTCTAGTTTGACTAGTTGGCTGTGGTTGCGGAGAACGATTCCACAAAATTGAGATAGCAACGCTTGCTATAAATAGGGCAATTCCTGTAATAATTGCGCTACTAATTAGCAGAGGGTTTGGGGTTTGTGAAGAAGTTTCAGCAGGTTTTGGTGTGGTATTTCCTTTGGGTTCAACAATTAATACATTGGCAGTTGTCGCTGATGCTGCTGGTGGTTGATTTTCATGGGGAAATTCGTAAAGTGCTTTGGATAGTGCAGTTAAGCCGGCACGATCAGTAAAGTAGGTGAGGTGATCGCAGGCGGTGTCGGGTGATAATATTGTTGGTTGAGGCTTACGCTTAGAATTAACGCTCTTGATCGAAGTCAAAGTCACCGCTATATCATTCGGCTGACTAAAGAACGCCATATCTACAACTTTATTTACAGATGAACCAAACATCCTATCCATCAGTTGTTTGAGTGGATTAATTTGCTTGTCTGCTTGAAGTTTTGCAGCAGCAGCCATCACCGACCTATCACCGGCAATAATTGTATAAGGAATGCCAGGATCGGGATTTTCGGCAAGTTCTTTCAAAATAGGTGAATCTGGCTGCATTTGCTCCAAAGATTTATCATTATTTTCCAGAACTTTCAGTAAATCTGCTACTATTTTCGTGGGCCAAACTATTGCCGAAAGTTGATTCAACCCAATACCAAGAGCGGTAAAAACCCAATCCTGTATAGAAGGCCAAGGTGAACCGGCATTTGGTGTGCCTAACATAACTAAGTGTTGCACAACTTGATTGCCGCCCAGTCTCTCAATAAACCAGCGAGAAACCAAACCACCCATTGAATGTGCCACAATATGCAATTGTTTACCGTGGTTTGCTCCCAAGCCAATTTCTTGCAATTTTTCCCCTAAAAACTTGGCATTTTCTTCAATTGTAGTTTGGATATTTTCATAGTCAAAAGCCAAAACTACGTCATAACGCTCTTTAATTGAAAGCTCTTTTTTATCAACTTCTACCAAAGCATTATTCACACTGGGAACCATACTTGCAGTGTCCCCAACAATTCCATGAATGTAGAGGATAATTTTTTTTGCTTGCGCTACTTGCGCTTTAATTATCTCCTTATCTTTTTCGTAGGTTACTTTGTCTTTTTTGTCAACTTTAACTACATCGGCTATAGCTAAAATTGGATATTCAAATGGACTTCCTAGTTTTTGGCTAACTATTTTTTCAAAGAAAATCCGAATGGAACCCTGTATGCTGCGACTGCTAACTGTTGGATTTGGCAACCTTTCTAAAGTAATTTCCGTTTTGCCATCTATCGCTTGGGAACCTCTTCCTAATGGTAAGAAAAACTGTCCGTCATAAGCAAAGGGTAAAAGGTGTTCATTCTCGGCTAATTGGGTATCAACTAGCAATTTTAGTGGTGCATCTGGTGTAACTACAGTGTGGTCTGCTACGTCACTTAACTCTAAAGCACTCAAGCCGGGATCGCTACCTCGGCTGGTGGTAAATTGAAAGGATTCAGTAATACGAGGTTGTTGCCGCAAAATTGCAGGTAAAATCAAATTGCCTAAATCTCTGCTTGCTTGCGGTACAGTGGTGAGATTAACTTTTGCTTGCAAACTCGGATGTGGTTGCACCTCAACTACACCATTTTGTAATGCGGTGCTGCTATCAGATTGAATTGCGATCGCTTCTTGCGGACAGACTATGGTAATCGAAACTTCCTTAGTCATCCAATTATCATAGCTGCCTTCGGCTCTCACGGCTTCACGACTGTTTACCCCTGCCATTAAACGGTCAAGCGTGCCACCTCTTCCAACGGAACGAGTTGGAGGAGGGGGGTTTAATCCATCTTGTTGTAGCAAACTCGCATCAAATTCGCTTGTGCTGACTATCAGCTTGAATATATCTTTGTACTCAGTAATTCCTAATGCTAAATATTCATCTTTGATGACCAATTCGAGGTTGCCACTTTCGAGAGTGTTGCTATTTTCTGAACCTTTGGGTGGAAGTTTGAAGCTGCTTGCTTGGAATTCGTCTAACAAGTTGCTAGATATAGAGTAACTTTCTGCAAGGTCTAATACATTGCAATAAAGTGGTTTCTTGCTATTATTAGTGAGTTTGATTTGGATAGTTGGCTTTACCCATTCATCATTTTCATAGGTATACTCCAACCGCATTTCTGATGCTATTTTGTTATCACCACTAAGCGAAGTTTCTTGTCGTCCGGAAAGGACGCTGATTTCCATCTCTACATCATCGGTTTTAACGCTACTAGTCGCAGGGGTGGAGAGTTCGAGAATGTTTGTCCACCGGGCAATATGTTCTAAACGAACAACTACTTCACGAGCATTTTCCGAGGTATAACCGGCTTGGGTCGAGTTTTCGGGAATCGGAGCAATTAGCGGACGTTCATCGCTAGGCTGTGTAATCCAATACTGACCTCCACGAATTAGTAAATCGTAATCTGCTATGATTGGATCTTCTACTAAACTGACGTATAAGGAAGGTTTGGAATTGGGTGCAGATGTTTGTAGTGCTTGTTTTACGAGTTCTAAACCTGCTTTTTCGCTGTCTTCGCTTCTGATGTAAATTTTGAGAGGCGGCAATGGTATGTTAGTAACGATCGCCCAATAAGTTTCAGTTGGAGATAAGCGATCGCTACCGCTGAGAATTTTGACTTTACTTTTTTGTGGCAGCACTTGCATAACTTGCGCTTCCCCTAAAGCTTGGTCCAGTTTAGTTAATTGTTCTGGAGTACTTGCAGCGGGAAATATTGCTAATAAAGTGTCTCCATCCTTAGACGGTTTCGGGATACCAGAAATAGCACCTGCGTCAATTACCCAGCTATTATCGTTTTGGCTGCGGGTCAAGGTAAAGTAGTTGGGACGTTCTTTGATTGCACCACCTAAGAAAGGTTGGTCTAAATCTTTTGAATCTGTGGCTTCGACTTGCGGTGATTGTTCCTTGACTTTACCACTTACCAACGCATTGAGATTTCTCGCTAAATCTCGATAGGTAATGCTATTATTAGTCCGCTGGAGAGTTTGCAATAAAAAGTAAGAAAAAGCGCCTCTCGGTTGACCGTCTTCTCCTTTATATTCTTTCGCCAACTCATAATCACGACAAGCGGAAAACATAACGTGTTTGCCTTTTGGCAATGTTACACCAGTTGTTTTCTGCTCCAAGCTGCGCGAAGAATTCAACAATTCATTTAATGCTGTTGTGTCTTCGGCAAAAATAAAGCTGCTTAATGGACGTTCTCTGGAGTCTACCGGAGAACGACGCACTCTAATTTCTGGTGATATATCTCTGGTTCCCGAACCGGAGTGACAGCAGTCGAGAATGATGACAACGTGAGGGTTATTCTCTGCAACTTTCGAGATTAGATAGGCTATTTCTTTATCTGCTAAGTCTCGACTATTTTCTGTACGGCTATCGTAGCAAACTAAACTTTCATCTAAATGGTCTGCCTCTAAGTGCCAAAATTCTTGTGGTGCTTTCTCTTGAGCGCCATGACCGGCATAATAAAACAAGACTACATCTTCACTGTCTGCTTTGCATAGATGCTCTTTAAAGCCGTCGATCACTGCTTGACGAGTAGCTTGTTCATTGGTGAGTATCCAAGATTGATTAGTCGGTTCAACTAGTTGCCATTTTCCGTCTTTTGTGAGGCGATCGCGCAGATAAGCTTCCACAGCTTTGATGTCGTTAACGCAACCTTTTAATGAGGGAACTTGCGGTGTAGATTCCGGATCGTATTCGTCAATACCAACCAAAAGTGCGTAGATGTTGTTAGCCATATTTACCCTACTTAATGAAACTTTTTTGACATCGTAGTTTTACTACAGTTGCATTTTTCTTGTAGCAAAAGTATTAAAAGTTGTCTGTATTCTGCTTACGCTTTAGTTTTAACCTACCTTTTTGCGTTTAGGAAAGTAAAGCTTTGCTTATACATTCTCAATAGGCATCAGCACATCAAATTATGCACTTTATATAATGCCTGATTATTTAGAAATGTAAAATAACGCTTTTGTGTTTGCTATATGGTTGAACAACAGTAAGTGCAAGGCTTACCGATACCAAGCCAAGCAATTCATCAAGTATTTTAGTCCTAATTTATACCATTGGAAACGATATTTTCAAATAATTGTTACAGAACTAAGCGTTGTGTAAATATTAATTGCGATTTTCTGTTAAAACTTAATATAAATTTAAACTCGTAGTAAGCACGAAGAGTGCTTATAAAAGCGATGAATCGCTGACTACGATTTATAAAACCTGCTTCAGTTGCTTACAAGCTTTTTCAATCGCATCTATACTACCTGGATTCACTAAGCCGTAATAATCAAAAACGTAAATGCGGTTATTTTTCGTCGCTTTTAGTTCTTTCCAAAAAGCTTCTTTTTTAAACGAATCTAAAAGCGCTGCATCAGTTTGTTCTGGAGGATTTACAACAATTATTACATCTGGATTGGCTTGCAAAACTTTCTCTGCCGAAAGCGTTACATATCCCCCAATTGGGCTGTTACCTTGTAATTCGGCTGCCAAATTTTTTGTCGGAAATTTCGTTAGCAAATCGCCAGCCCAACTGTTTTTATTTGGTGTTAAAATCGGTTGGCGACTGACTAAAACTAAAGTTGATAATGTCGGATTTTGCTTTGATGGTAAAAAGGTTTTATAGCGATTTAATAATGGCTGTGGATCGGCATCAATTGATTTCGCAAGTGTTTTGGTAAGTTGTTGTAATGATTCCCAGGTCTTTACTTGGGTGAGATATGTTGGAATTCCCAGTTGCTTGAGTTTGTCGGTTGTTTGATTAGAAAATCCTTCTGCACCAATTACTAAATCTGGTTTGAGTGCGACTATTTTTTCTAAATTAGGCGGATTTTGTCCTTCACTGACACGAGGAAGTTTTTGGAATTGCGGATTATCTTTAAATAATTTGCTTCCTGTAATGCCGACAAGTTTTGTTTGGTCGAGTTGAGATATAATATCTGCTGACAGTGAGCTAAGAGCGACTACTTTTTTGGCTGATGTGTTTTGATTTATGTTTGTGGCTGGTGGTTGCTGTGTGGTTGCTGTGCTGCAAGCAAGTAAGAGGAAGCTTAATAATATTGTGAGAATTGATGAGATGCAACGATTATACATGTTTTTAAACGAACCGCGAAGACGCAAAGGACGCAAAGGAAAGAAAGAAAGAGAGTCTCAGGAATTATTTAGGATTGTTATATAATTCTGATTTCTGTTTTATTGTATATGGATGGATATAAAAAAGGGCGAGTAAACATATGTTTCCTAGGAAATCTGACTGTGGTACTCGCCTGGTTCTATACAAGGTTTATTGAAAAATCTTTCTCTCATAATAGTTTTATTTTGTAAAAAACACTTGTCTTCTCAATTACATATGTATAAAACTTATATTTTTCCCAAAATTTACCCAGTAGTAATAAGTTAAACTAATCTATCATCGCTGCTAAAGGACAAATCTGCAAACCTACTGGTGTTTCAAGAATTACAACTTCTACTCCCAAAACATCAGCTAAATTTGCGGGTGTTAATATTTCTTTGGCTTTTCCGATCGCAAAAATTCTTCCTTGAGATAAAAGTGCAAGCCGTGTGCTGTATCTTGCTGCTAAATTGACATCGTGCAAAACTGTAATGATGGTTAAATGCTGTTGATTTAGTTGTTTGAGTAGTTCGAGTAATTCGAGTTGATAGCGAATATCTAGATAAGTTGTGGGTTCATCTAAAAGCAAAATTTGCGGATCTTGAGCTAAAGCAAGTGCTAAAAATGCGCGTTGTCGTTCTCCTCCTGATAATTCTTCGACAAAGCGATCGCTATATTCATCCATCCGCGTTAACTGCAATGCCATTTCTACTTTGGCTTTATCTTCTGGCTGAAGTGAGTATTGCCACCAAGGTTGATACGGTGTACGTCCTAATGATACCAACTGCCGCACCGTTAAACCACTGGGAATTGTTTGCTGTTGTGGTAATAATGCTAACTTTTGCGCCACAATTGACGCGGGTTGACTGTGAATGGCTTTACCATCTAACAATACAGTTCCCTGTTGTGGTTTCAGTAAGCGACTGATAAGTTTTAATAGTGTCGATTTTCCCGAACCATTTGCACCAACTAAACTCAACCATTCACCTGTTTTTACTGTTAGGCTGATTTCATGGATAATTGGTTTAGTGTAACCACCGATGAGATTTTGTGTTTCTAAAAGCATCTTA
The DNA here is from genome assembly GCF_050875635.1 of Tolypothrix sp. VBCCA 56010. Taxonomy (NCBI): domain Bacteria; kingdom Bacillati; phylum Cyanobacteriota; class Cyanophyceae; order Nostocales; family Tolypothrichaceae; genus Tolypothrix; species Tolypothrix sp. VBCCA 56010. The sequence goes on along the minus strand of NZ_JBPAOH010000007.1, from coordinate 62,214 downwards.
TTTGTTGGTTGTTGGTTGTTATTTGATAGTTGATAGTTGTTGGTTGTTGGTTGTTATTTGTTAGTTGATAGTTGTTGGTTGTAAAAAAGTACTCATAACAACTAACCACGCTCCCACTATCCAAATTCCACTATCCACTATCCACCAACCACGCTCCCACTATCAACCATCCACGCTCCCACTATCCACCATCCACTATCCACCAACCACTAACAACCATCCACCAACTCTTTAAATTCCAGATTTTCGATTGTATAACAACCAAATAAATAAAGGTGAACCTAGTAAGGCAGTAACTGCACCAACGGGCAATTCTACCGCACCTAAGCGCGAAAGCAAATCGGCTGTGGTGAGAACTACAGCACCCCCAATTGCGCTTAATGGCAAAACTGCGCGGTAATCTGTACCTACCAAAAGGCGAATACCGTGAGGTACAATTAAGCCGACGAAACCGATTAATCCACCAACGCTGACTGCACCGGCGGCTAGAAGGGTAGCGACACCACCGATTAAAATGCGATCGCGCAATAAGTTTACTCCTAAACTGACTGCTAATTCATCACCCAAATTTAATAAGTTGACGGCACGCGCTAGCAAGCATCCCAGTAATAAGGCTACGCTGATATAAGCTCCAGCCACGGTCACTTCATTCCATCCCCGCCCATTCAAACTGCCAATCAACCAACTTAAAGCAGTTTGTATTCTACCATCTTCTGCCATCAATAATAATACAGATTGAATCGCCCCAAATAGAGAACTGACGGCAACTCCACCCAAAATTAACCGCTCAATTGATATACCTTCACGACTGCGAGCTAAAAAATAAACAATAATTGTTGTTAATAAGCCACCTACCCAAGCGGCTAAGGGAATCCAACTCAAAAAGACTCCGAAGCTTAACATAGTTATAGCAAATAAACCTGCACCCGCAGAAATACCGAGTAAAAAGGGGTCGGCTAGTCCATTACGTAACATTCCTTGCAGTAGTGAACCAGACATTCCTAAAGCTGCACCCACTAAAACTGCTGCCAAAGTACGCGGTAAACGCAAGTCCCAAATAATTGTTTGATTTAGCGGATCGCCTGTTTTCGTCAGTGCTTGCCATATTTGGACAGTCGTCATTGATACTGCTCCAAATGATAGGGAAATGCCGACGATTATAATCAAAGCGATAGTTAGAAGTAGTGTAGCTATGATTAGGCGATCGCTTTCAATTATTTTTCCTAGTCCCGGAAGCCGCAACTTAAATGCTCCCATTTATGAATAATTTACTCTAATCATTATAGGACTTACGCATTGATTTAAGAATTTTATCACTTGAGAAAAAATGGGCGATCGCGAGTAATAAACAGCTTATTCTACCTGCTTAAATGGTACTTTTTCCCAAGCTGGAAAAGTCAGAACAAAAACGTCTCTTATACCTACATCTTTTGAGCTTGGTTTAATAGCAGTAGTAAAATGAAAAAATTTATGGTCGTTGAACACTAACAATTCACCTGGATTCAGGATTTTCGAGAAAACTGGATTTCCCTTTGTTGATTTATATAGATGTGTTTCCCCACCTTGGATATTTTCTCTTTTTACTGAAAAAATACCCACAATATCAACGGCATCTCTATGTATACCTTCAGGTGCTGGCTCTCCATACTTGGATGAGTCACATATAATTCTAAACTGATGAACGTTTATTTTAATTTCTTCAGTAGTATTAAGTTTGCTTTTCTCAACAAATGTTAAGATAAGATTTCTAAAATCATCAAGTTCTATAATTGCATCATCTAATTCTGCATATTCTCTTTTTACCTCACCTAGCAATGAGTTGTATTCTTGGCTTTGGAAGAAGTATTTATGAGGTAGCTTGATTAACGAATCACCATGAACTTGGAAACGAGATAATCTTCTAAAGCGATAATTGCCATCTAAATAAGGATCGACAGGAAGATTGTTAAAGAATTTATCGAAATTCTCTACATTTAGAAAATTAATTTTTTCTACATTATAGATGAGGCTATGAGATAATTTGTTGGCTCCCGATACTGATTGCAAATCAGCGATTTTGATATCAGCCATAAATCCTCCTTATGTTGTTTTGGTTTATATATAGCGTTTCCTGACCTTGCGAAGTGTAGGGGCACGGCACTGCCGTGCCCCTACACCTCGCAACACAAACCTGTACCGCATCTGAATGGAAACCGCTATAGAATCACTTTTGACTAAAAACGAGCGTGTTTTGAAATGCATCGGGATGCATTAACAATGCATCGGGATGCATAAGCATTGCATCGGGATGCATAAGCAATGCATCGGGATGCATTAACAATGCATCGGGATGCATTAACAATGCATCGGGATGCATAAGCATTGCATCGGGATGCATAAGCATTGCATCGGGATGCATAAGCATTGCATCGGGATGCATAAGCATTGCATCGGGATGCATAAGCAATTTAATGAAATGCTCTACTAAGTAAATGTTATAATCGTCAACCTTAAAGTACAATCAATCTACAGTAGGTAGCCAAGTGGCTCCTGATGGGGTGAGGCAAGGTCAATTTTGGTAGAATTTCCTTGACTATGCGCCTATGGTTGGGCGAAAATTTTACCCACGAATAGAATTTTACCGATAAGGTAGTTTACAAGTTTTTGCTCTTCACACCATTCATTTGACATCCTGACGATATGAAAGATAATTACCCGGAACGCAAAGTGTCTGAAGAAGAACGTTTTCAATCAGACTATTATTCCTACTTGGAACAGCCGGAAAATGCTACACGTTATACACTACCAGTTCATTTTCTAGAGGATGCTTTTCAAAAAAGGTCGTTCTCTTTGTTGGATCTGGGGTCTGGGAATGGGGCTTTGCTCAAATATCTACCTTCTGAATGCGACTACGTTGGGGTAGATCATAGTGAATATTCAATTGAATACTGTTTAAAGCAATACCCCAACAGAACCTTTGTCTGCTCAGACTTATGGGTATTTATGCAGAAACTTGCTACAGAAAATAAAAAGTTTGATGCAGTGGTACTATCGGGGATGATATATAATACCGTTGATAAGGAAAGCGAAGAACACAAGGATGAGCAGGAAATCATTCAATTTTGTTTGGACAAGATAATAAGCGACAAAGGATATCTGGTCATAATTGTCGGATTTAGTTATGGCACGCATCCAGCTCATAGTCTGTTTGTTCGAGGGGAATGGTTACAAAAGTCAGTAGAAAAAATGCTGTCAACTGCGAAGGCAAACATTGTTTACGAGAATATGTCGCTACAGATCGGCTTGGAAAAAAAAATTGGACAGCAAAAAGTGATTCCTGAGTGGTTTGTTCAGGATGCCTCAACTGACTATTCAAGTAAGTTCCCTGGAACATATAGGGCAAGTTGGACATTTATTGCCTCTCCCTCATTTTGACGGTTAAACAGACGCGATAAATCGCCGTCTCTACATAAAATCTATCCGTCAATTAGTCCTTGACGCACTACTAGTCAAAAATTCGCTTTCTTTAACCAGGTTTTTTGCATTCAAATTAATCTCTGGAAATTCATCACCTGAAGGGATGAGCAATTATCCTTTAAATGGGACGGAGAGAAAAGTCTAAAAAATATGCAAAGGTTGACTGTTATCCGTTGGCTAGTTCTTGGCTTAAGCTGTCTATTTCTGCTTACCTCGTGTAGTTTCACGAACGGTTCCACTGCTGGTAAAACACTTACGGTGGCAGTAGAACCAACGTTTCCCCCTTTCGAGCTTCAATCTGCAACTGGTGAGTTGCAAGGCTTTGACGTTGACTTGATTCAGGCGATCGCCCAATCTGCTGGCTTTAAAGTTAAGTATCAAAATATGCCTTTTGCTGGGATGATTCCCGCATTACAGACGCAAACTGTAGACGCGGCAGTTGCGGCTATGGCAATTACTGCTGAACGGGTGAAGATAATTTCCTTCTCGCGTCCTTACTTCAAATCTGGAGTAGCGATCGCCACCCGCACAGACAATCAAAATATTACCAATTTCGACAGTCTTAAAAACAAGATTATTGGCGTGCAAATTGGAACGACCGGCGCACTCAAGGCTAAAAGTATTCCTAAAGCGGAAATTCGCACTTTTAATGATTCACCCTTAACCCTTCAAGCATTAATCAATGGTAATGTCGATGCCGTTCTTAACGATCAAGTTGTTATCTTATACGGCATAAAAAGTGGCAACCTCAAGCGACTCAAAGTAGTCAGCAGTCTGCTGACAGAAGAATTTTATGGCATTCCCACACCTAAAGGATCGCCTAACCTAGACCTAATTAATCAAGGTCTGGCAACGGTGCTGAAAAATGGCACTTACGCTAAAATTTACCAAAAGTGGTTTGGTACTCAACCGCCACAATTACCAGAAAAATCGCCGATTGAAAACCAGATTCCTAAAAAAGGCGTATCTGAGTTATTTACCTCATTAAACATTATCTTGAAGTCACTACCCGTCTTGCTAGATGGGGCTTTGGTGACTCTTGAACTGACAATACTCTCAGTATTGCTGGGAATAGTCGGGGGTTCACTGGTTGGGATTGTTCGGCTTTCTCGTATTGCACTTTTGCGTTTTTCTGCCGCAGCATATGTTGATTTCTTCCGGGGAACACCGTTGCTAGTGCAGATTTTTATGATTTACTTTGGGTTGCCTGCTTTTAGCCAAAATTTTGGTTTCACCTTGAACTTAAATCGTCTGGCAGCAGCGGTGATTGCATTAAGTCTCAATAGCGCTGCTTACATTGCGGAAATTGTCCGCGCAGGTATCCAATCAATTGATCCGGGGCAAGCAGAAGCCTCCCAATCACTAGGCTTGAGTTCAGTGCAAACGATGCGCTATGTAATCTTTCCTCAAGCTTTGCGACGGATGTTGCCACCACTTGGCAATCAGTTCATTAGCCTGCTTAAAGACACTAGCTTAGTTGCTGTCATTGGCTTTGAAGAGTTGTTTCGCAAGGGGCAGCTGATTGTAGCAGAAAACTATCGTTCGTTTGAGATTTATGCCTCTGTCGCGTTGGTTTATTTATTTATGACGCTGTTTTTTTCCCAAGCATTTAATCGCTGGGAGCGATCGCTTAATCCTGATAAAAAAAGTAAGTGAAAAAGGGGAGACAAGGCAGACTTGGGAGACAAGGGAGAGGTGTTTTACAACTCATTTAGGACTGCTATATATGAACTTAATTTAAATTAGTTAAGAAATTTAAATGTAGGGTGTGTTGTGCAAGAGCGCAACGCACCGTCAATTGAATTTTTCTCGCCGACTTACTTAATTTAAATTAGCTAAATCTTCTGGTGTATTGCAGTTAAATAGCATTCCCGGTTCTGTTACGGGCAAAAGTTGCACAGGATGTTGATTGAGCCACGATTGAAACGATCGCCCGCCTTGATTGATATACTCATTTAAATCAGCTAAACAACTGCGGCGATAAAAACCACATAACGGTTCCCATCCTTTGATATGATGCGCTAAAGCGGCGATCGCAGGAGTTGTTACATCATCAAGTTGATTTGCCCATGCTTGCAAAACTTCAACTCGCAAGTTCGGCAAATCGCACGCTAGCAATAATACCCAATCTGTTTGTACTTGCGCTAGTCCTTTAGCAAATCCGACTAACGGTCCAGCAGATAAAGGCGCTTCTTTAATAAACTGGCAGTTAGGCGGTAGTATGTGTTGATAGCGTTCTTCCCAAGGTGTGACAACATAAACTGTATCCGCACATGATTCAGCGATATTATAAATTCTTTGCAATAATGGCACACCTTGAATCAAAATCAAAGCTTTATCCTCACCCATGCGAGAACTTTTTCCGCCGGCTAAGATTATCGCAGTTAATTGGCTACGGTTTGTCATCAGTCTACCAAGAATACCAAGAAGGTTAAATCATGAGCATTGAACTCACGTTATATTATCCTTTAAGAGTATCTGAAAAAAGTAGCTATGACTGGTTTATCACAAGAACTTTTAAGTACCTTTGATAGTCTGACTGAATCAGAAAAGCTGGAAATTGCCTTAGAGATTTTAAAACGTGTTATTCATTTGGACTTTCCACCTTTATCAGATGAGGATTTAGTCTGGAATGCTGAAGAACTTTTTTTAGAGTTAGACAAGCAAGAATCTGATTATGAGTAGTCCCGAACAAGGGAGAAGTTTGGCTTGTCGATTTGGGTTACACGGCAAAAGTCAGACCATGTTTAGTTATCAGCGTTCCTGTTACTAAATCAGACCGTGCGTTAGCAACTCTTATTCCTCACACAACTAGCTTACGAGGTTCAAGATTCGAGGTAGAAGTCGAAGTAAACTTTCTTCGTCGAACAGGAGTATTTGATGTGCAGAATATTATTACAATTCCTCACGCAAAACTCCTACGAAAATTGGGAAGCTTGACACTTGAACAACTAGCGCAAGTGGAGAAAGTATTACTCTTTTGGTTGGGATGTGAGGAAACAAGTTCTGAAAATAAAGAAGATGAAGAGTAGCAATTAACGATAACTAAAGTTATAATGCATATTTTAAAATATCATTAGCTACAGATTCATAAAACGTAATACACACACCAGCCATATCAAGAATTGCAAACTCTTTCGTTCCCCAAGGTTTTATTTCTAGAAATCCATTGGGATGAATCATTTGTCCACCATTCGTTTGCAATTCCTGATAAAGTTGCTCTATACCATCAACTTGGATACGAAAGGTTGTCCATTCAGCTAAATATTTATCATCATTGTTTTGCAGAAAAATTTCTACTGAATCGCGTTTGACGATCGCCATCGTCACTGGCTCGCCTTCTTGATATATTGTTGTAAAGCCCAGCTGTTGTTCGTAGAAAGCGATCGCTTTTTCCATATCGCTACCAGCAGGAATTATCGGGCTGATTTTTCCTAGTATGGGTTGTTTCATGCTTAAAACATTATCCCCGCGTCTGACTTTGCTGAACTTGCTGCAATAACTGCTCAATACTTTCAGCAGCTGGCAGACATTTCAAACCTTGGCAAACTAATCCTACACTACGCTCTGGCAATTTAGATACGCTGCTAAACACAGCCGTAGGCAGATATTTGGGAATAAGCACATTTATCTGCTCAGTTGTAGTGCGAATCAAAGTAGAGTTACGATACCAATCCAAAGCTGCAAATAAACTCGGACAAGCTTGAGGAGAACGACTCATTACGGCTCGAAAAGCTTTTAACCCAAGTTCTGCTAAATCGAGATAATGCAAATTATCCGTCAAAAGCGCCAGCCGCACAAGATTAGCGATCGCTATTCCATTCGCCGACGGTGTAGCGTTATCTACATAACTGCGTTCCCGCACAATTAAATCTTGACTTGCATCACTAGATGTGTTATAGTAACCACCTAATTCAACACTCAAAAGAAATTCGTCAAATTCATCTTGAAGTGCGATCGCTTTTTCTAACCAAAACGTTTGATTGGGTGAACTAACTTGTAAATCCAATAACGCTTTGATAAAAAAGGCGTAATCTTCAGATTGAGCTAACACGCTCGGAGACAATTGGTAATTTAATCGATGAAAACGCCCATCGACAAACTGATTATCCAAGATAAACTTTGCCGCTCGTGTTGCTAGTTCTAAATAATCAGGTTGTTGAAATACTTTATAAGCTACTGCCAAACCAGAAATCATCAAGCTATTCCAAGCGACAATCATCTTTGTATCTGTGACTGCGGGAATGCGTTCAAGCCAGTTTCCTGTTTTTGCTTCGTGGTTGTTGCGGGCGGGAGGAAAAGTTTTAAGTTCATTAGATGTTGCACCGTAGCGAGCAACAAAAAGCTTGGAGAGTGTATTTTTAGTGGTATCACTTAATTCTCCTGCATAACGCCTTTGCAACACATTGTTACCTTCAAAGTTACCGTTAGGCGTTACACTGAAGTGCTGTTGTAATTCTGTTAGTTCAAGAGCAGTGAGTAATTCCTGTAATTCTTTGTAACTCCAGATGTAAAAAGCTCCTTCCTCTGGTTCAGCTTCAGCTGCGGTTGTAAAACTGTCAGCATCTTGAGCTGCATAGAAATAACCTTCAGGAGCGGTCATTTCCCGACTTAACCATTTTACAGTTAAAGCGATCGCTCTTTCAAAAGCCGGCTCTTGTACCCCCATACTCCACAAAGACGCCAGATATTCGACAATTTGACCATTGTCGTAAAGCATCTTTTCAAAATGCGGTACAGTCCAAGTAGAATCAACCGTGTAACGGTGAAAGCCACCACCTACATGATCGAAAATACCGCCTAGTGCTAAATCTAGCCCACGTTGGGTACAAACTTGCTTGCCATTGTACCTTGATTGATTTTCAAGAGCATCAGAAAAAGAAAATCTAGTTCCCCGTAGCGCTAATTCCGCATAGGGAATCATCGGGAACCGATTACCTTGTTGATCTGAAGTAATTATAACCGTGCTAGTTTCCCAGCCTTGCCGTAATAATTCATCATCCTGTGCGGTTGCCTCATCTAATTGCAAAACCGCAGAACTGAGCAGCGACTCTAAAATTACCGCTTTGCGTTGACGCAAATCGTCTTTTTCGGTATCATAATAGCGGCGCAGCGCTTGCAAAACTTGTAAAAAGCCAGGACGACCGAAACGCGGTTCAACAGGGAAATAAGTACCTGCATAAAACGGTACTAAATCCTCTGGAGAAAGAAAGACATTTAAGGGCCAGCCTCCTTGACCGTTACTCATCATCTGCAAAGACTGCATATAAATGCTGTCGATGTCGGGTCTTTCTTCGCGGTCTACTTTAATTGGGAGAAAATTAGCGTTCATGTATTCAGCGATCGCCAAGTCGGAAAACGCCTCACCTTCCATCACAGTACACCAGTGACAGCTAGAGTAGCCAATCGAAAGAAAAATCGGCTTATTTTGCGTTTTTGCAGTTAAAAGCGCTTCATCAGACCAACTCCACCAATCGATGGGGTTTGAAGCGTGTTTGCGGAGGTAGAGACTCTTGGCTTGAGCAAGACGATTCGTCATGATTCAAAGAGCGGTAGTTACATTACCTTCTTTGCTCAGTCTAATACTATTTCACTTTCTGGATAAATATTTCATCATCCTGTTAGAAAATAATTTGTTTACTTCCAGCTTGAGGATGAGAAAAGCACCGAAAAAGCAACGCCGATTAAAAAAAAGCGAAAAGCATGAGTCCTCGAATCAAATACTATACCTTTATGGCAGAGAGCGAAATACCCAGCTAACCATTGGCATCGGCTTTGTATTTAAAGATGATTCTGTCTGAGTATGAATAGAAGTATTTTGGTTAAGTCCCGCTAACAAATGAAGTAAAAAGGTGATGATAGCGGCTTGCAAAAGTTTTTGCAGCATGGTAGTCTCCTGTGTCTTTGGGTGGATGGCAATTGCAGTAGAGTTGATTACCCCCATTGCACCTCGTACTATCGATTTACAGCTTTAGGCATATCTATCCGGATGATTGTTAGTAGAAATGGGTAATGGGGCATTGGGCATGGGGCATGGGGCATGGGGCATGGGGCATTGGGCATTGGGCATTGGGCATTGGGCATTGGGCATTGGGCATTGGGCATGGGGCATTGGGCATGGGGCATTGGGAAGGGTGGGGGAACCCCACCCCTACTTGTCCCCCTTGTCCCCCACTCCCCACTCCCCCACTCCCCACCGGGAGTAATTACCGAAACCAATCAACGGCTGTAATCGATAAAATGTACTTAAAATAGCTGCAAGTACGCGCTTATGATTCCTATCGTTATTGAACAATCGGGTCGGGGCGAACGCGCCTTTGATATCTACTCACGGCTGTTACGTGAGCGCATCATCTTTTTGGGACAACAAATTGATAGCAATCTAGCCAACTTGATTGTTGCTCAACTGCTGTTTTTAGATGCAGAAGATGCGGAGAAGGACATTTATATGTACATTAATTCTCCGGGTGGTTCGGTAACTGCTGGTATGGGTATATTTGATACTATGAAGCACATCCGCCCAGATGTCTGTACAATTTGTACCGGATTAGCCGCGAGTATGGGTGCTTTTCTTCTCAGCGCGGGTGCTAAGGGTAAGCGGATGAGTCTACCCCATTCTCGGATTATGATTCACCAACCTCTGGGTGGCGCTCAAGGACAAGCGACTGATATTGAAATTCAAGCACGGGAAATTTTATACCACAAGCGCAAGCTAAATGAGTATTTAGCCGATCACACAGGTCAGCCGCTTGAGCGTATTGCTGAAGATACCGAACGGGACTTCTTCATGTCGCCAGAAGAAGCTAAGAACTATGGCTTAATTGACTCTGTGATTGACCGTCACGCGGCTGGTAGCCGTCCAATGGCTGTTGTCGATAGCAATTAGAGCTTGTAGTCAGCGCTGAAGCGCTTCAGCGCTGACTACAAATAATTAAAATCCCGCTATGGGGTCTGGTTGCGATTCTAAATATCTCAGAAAGTCCAGTAATTCTTGTTCACTCAACAAAGTGCGTCCCAGCTTACCATAGGTTTTTTTCAGATGCTCCTTTCCTTGTTCTTTTGTCCAGCCTAAGCGCTCAATTTCGACATCTGTTTTCGCAATTACATCCGATAAGTCTATAGGTTGGCTTGTATTATTTCTCTTGCTTTTTAGACTTGGGACATCTTCAGTAGTATAATTGCGGGGCGCAAATTGTCTCACGTTACTAGCAGCAGGCGTTGGTAAAGGATTCTCTTCAGGTTCGCCGCTGTCGTCCAGCATAGCCCAATTTTGCATCGGTATATCAAATTCTGGCTCTCGGTTGCTAGTCATCGCAAAGCGAGGCTCATAGTCTTGGTTGTAAGTGTCGCTTAAAGAAGTCGCTTCTGGTTGTGTAGTGCGTGCCAAGACCGGTGATGGAGTTTGTTCTTCCGGCTTCGCTTCTGTTTGTTTTACAGAATTTACAGCAGGATGAGGGTTGGGCTGCACCTGCGGTATTGATTTCGGTGATACTGTCGATTCCGATGATGAGGTTGTCATTCCCAAAACCATCAGTGCCCGATTTCTTGCTTGATCTTCTGCTGCTTCGACTGTTTCTGCTGCTGCCATACCGGTAGCACGAATTACACCTTCAATTTGTACGCTTGCCCGGACAATATATTTTCCACCGAAGATTTGCACTAATTCAGAAGTAAGACTGCCATTGGGATACAAGCTCTGGAATTGAGCCAACATAATACTTTCACCAATCTAAATTCATTAAACAACGCTCATCTAAAGGATGAAGTCTAAAGGATGAAGGATGAAGTTAAGACTTCACAGAAGTTTTGTGCAGCTTGAAATTGTACCGATTTATTTTTTCATCCTTATCCTTCATATTTCTTTAATTAAGTAGTTTTCACCTTTTTAAATGAAACAGCCTGATATATCTTGATCGCTTGTACCGATTGTAGCAATAGCTGTTTGCGAACAGCTTTTTCACTACTTGCGGCTAACTCTACGTGGTCTTACTTTCAATGCTATACTAATTACCCAATCTGATATGCAGAACTACTTTCACAGAAGTACGCTCTAAATCTACAATAATGAAGTAATGGTTCTTCCTCACTGAGCGGTTTCGCTGCTAACCTAGTTGTTACCGATTCTACATATGGGACAATTGGGTCTGCCGGCAGTTTCTCCTAGTTAAAATCAGAGTCTAATGCCGTGAAAGTACCTGAAATCTAGACAATCAAACACCTGCTGTTTTCCCTGCATAGCGCTTTTAGACTGGAATTTTGTGAGTTTTATAAACAAAGTCTCTCAAAAACCCGTCGCAAACATTACCTAGTGGGTGAATTTTCAATCAGGCGTGCTTTGTTAAGATTAGCTGGGTGAAAGGTGTTTTTCGTAGTGAACTCTGAAAGTGTCGTGGGGTGAGAAGTCCGAGAGTCGCTTTTTTGTCTGTGTTGGAGGTAGGGCTAAACCTCCAACAAAGTACTGACTCATAGTGCTTCTCTCTCCACGAAAGTGTCTTCTAATAATGATGTTTTGACCAAAGGTCGGTTCACTGCATGGAATTTTCAATCGCTACATTGCTTGCCAATTTTACCGATGATAAGTTGGTTGCTCGGAAAGTTTTGGAAAAAAAACTTGGTTGTGAAGATGAAGATAGTTTACAAAAACTTCAAATTGCTTTAGAAGTTCTGGAAAAAGTCGGGCTTTTGGTAAAAGAACGCGGCAAATATCGTCGCATGACAGAAGAGGGAATCATCGAAGCAAAGCTGCGCTGTTCTAGTAAAGGCTTTTGTTTCGCGATTCAGGATACCGAAGGTGCGGAGGATATTTATATTCGCGAAAGTCATCTGAGTAATGCTTGGAATGGCGATCGCGTTTTAGTTAGAGTTCTCAAAGAAGGTAGTCGGCGCCGTTCTCCTGAAGGAGAGGTGAAGCTAATTCTCGAACGCTCGAATCACACTTTGCTAGCGCGAATTAAGCAAGTAGAAAGCGGTTTTCGGGCTGTTCCTCTGGACGATCGCTTGCTGTTTGAACTGAAACTGCTAGCTAGTGGGATGAAATTAGAAGAAGCGATCGACCATCTTGCCCATGTGGAAGTTTTGCGTTACCCTTTAGCACAATATCCCCCTGTCGGTCGAGTCGTGCAAATTCTCGGTAGCGATGCCGAAGCTGCTGCTGATATCGATTTGGTAACTTGCAAGCACGACCTTTCCCGTACTTTCCCGGAGTCAGTTAGCGATGCTGCCGCCAAGTTGCCGAAAAAGTTACTGAAAGCTGATTTAAAAAATCGTCAGGATTATCGTGATTTATTTACCCTAACTATTGGCGGTACAAAAGATTCCCAAGTAATAGAAAACGCTTTTACCTTGCAGAAAACTCCACAGGGACACTCGCGCTTAGGCTTTCACATTACTGATGTTTGTCACTACATTTTACCAGATGAAGCTCTCGATCGCGAAGCAATTAAGCGCGGTAGGACGGTATATCTCGGTGAAGTTGTGCTGCCAATGTTACCGTCATCTGTGGCAGAACGCTGTTCTTTGGTTGTGGGTAGCGATCGCTTAAGCATCTCTTTTTTAATTACCTTCGATTCACAATCACAAGAAGTCCTAGACTGGGAAATTCAAAAGGGTATCATTAAAGTAGACGAACACATCAGCGAACAACAAGCAGAAGCAATTCTGACTGCGAAACTAAGTAAATCTACGAGGGGAAAAAATAAGGGAGCGGAAGAAGTAGTCCAGATGTTGCAAGAACTGCAAGCACTGCGAAATGCAGTCAAACAAGTGCGGCTGAATCGCGGTAGCTTGCAATTAAATCTGCCACCGAACCAAAATCCGTACAACGATGAGGGGATTTTAGGATGTGCCGCAGTCAATGATTTACCTGTGCGATCGCTCTTAACAGAATTCGTGCTACTTGTTAATCAACTGATGGCAAATCATTTAAACGCTTTAGGCGTTCCCGCTATTTGGCGAGTGCAAGGCGCACCCGATTCGGAAGATGTGCAGGAAATGCTAAAATTAGCGATTAATTTAGGCGTGGAACTGTCACTAGAAGCAGAAGTAGATATTCAACCTTTAGATTATCAACAATTGACTAGGGCTTTTGCCGAATCGCCATCAGAACAAGTTCTGACTTACTTGTTGCAAGATACACTCAAGCCAGCTTCTTACAGCACTACTATTGGCTCTCACTTTGGTTTGGCGTTACCAGAGTATACACACTGTACTGCACCGTTGCGGCGTTATCCAGATTTACTCATGCAAAGAGTGTATTATTCACTACTGGAACATGGACGCGATCGCCGCAACACCCGCGTGAAAGAGCGCGTTAATTTGTGTCACTCCTCCAGTCACAGTGAAATTAACTGGAACGTTTTACCCCCAGAATTGCAACAAGAACTGCAAAGCGAGTTGACAAGGGTAATCGTCCAAATTAACGACAGAGAAAAAGAAGTCCAAGAAGCCGAAGCCGATTTAGCCGGGTTGCAAAGAGCTTCTTTGATGAAACAGCGCATTGGCGAGGTTTTCAGCGGTGTAATTACAGGTGTTCAATCTTACGGTTTCTTTGTAGAAATTGAAGTACCAGCAGTTGAGGATAAAGAAAGTGGTAATGTGAGAGTGCCTTTACGAGTTGAAGGATTGGTACACGTTAGCTCGCTTAAAGATGATTGGTATGAGTACCGCGCTCGACAACAAGCGCTATTTGGTCGCAAAAATCGGGCTTCTTACAGATTAGGCGATCGCGTAGCCGTGCAAGTTAAAAGCGTCGATTACTACCGCCAGCAAATTGATTTAGTCACCGTAGGCAGCGATGGTATCGCCTCAGGCAGGGGTATGAACGGCTCCAATGGCGAAGTATCAAATATATACTTATCCAATGAAATGGAGCCTCAAGACCTAGAACCATATGGTGATGATGAATAACGGGGCATTGGGAATGGGGCATTGGTAATGGGGCATGGGACTCCTTGGAGACAAGGAGACAAGGGGACAAGGGGACAAGGGGACAAGGGGAATAATTCTTCTTTCCCCCCATCCCCCCCTCTCCCCATCCCCCCCTCTCCCCCATCTCCCTACTAAAAAAACGTGTCAAACAAACAACAGCCAATTATCTTAGGCATATCAGGTGCATCAGGTCTAATTTACGCCGTTCGAGCGATTAAATTTCTGCTTGAAGCCGACTATGAAATTGAATTAGTTGCCTCGAAGTCAAGTTACATGGTTTGGCAATCAGAGCAGAATATTCGGATGCCTGTAGAACCTCTTCAACAAGAGCAATTTTGGCGACAGCAAGCCAAAGTTGAAGCCGGAGGCAAACTACACTGCCATCCTTGGGGTGATGTTGGAGCGAATATTGCTAGTGGTTCCTTTCGTACCTTGGGGATGATTGTCATTCCATGCAGTATGAGCACCGTAGCCAAGCTAGCAGCCGGCTTGAGTTCCAACTTATTAGAACGGGCAGCAGATGTCCAGCTTAAAGAGGGTCGAAAGCTGATTATCGTTCCCCGTGAAACTCCTTTTAGCCTGATTCACCTGCGTAATTTAACTGCTTTGGCAGAAGTCGGGGCAAGAATTGTCCCCGCCATTCCTGCTTGGTATCACAATCCGCAAACAATCTTAGATTTAGTTGATTTTGTTGTGGCTCGTGCTTTAGACCAACTGGATATTGACTGTATCCCACTTCAACGCTGGCAAGGGAGAAAATAAAAGAGGAAGGGGCATGGGGCATGGGGCATGGGGACGCTTAAAAAGAATTATTACCGATGCCCATTGCCCATTGCCCATTGCCCATTGCCCCTCTGTGAATTACCTTTACCCCTCTTTTTATATGGATATCATTCGCTTAATTTTATTAGTGGCGGTACTGGGAGGACTAACGCTATTGTTAGCGCAAAACTGGTCGCCTGTTCTACCGTTAGTATTTTTGGGGATACGGACTCAACCTTTGCCATTGGCGATGTGGATTTTATTTAGTACGACTGCTGGTGCTATTACATCTGTATTTATCAGCAGCTTATTTAATTTGTCCACTTATTTGGCTCAACAACGCCCAAGACTTAAATCACCAGCCGCTTCACCCCGGAATAAGCAAACCCGTAAAGAAGAAACATTTTCCCGCCCTTTTGTCAACCCTACACCAACGGCTAGTACAACAGAGTCTAGAAGCAGTGACGACGTAGCGGATGATTGGGATACAAATAACAGTACAGATGATGATTGGGACTTTGAAGAGAAGTCTAATGTTGCGTCTACTCAAACAGAGGAAAACATACAGGATAGAGATCGAAGCTACGAACGTCAACAACAACCCAAAACTACTTCTCAATCTGGTTCAGTTTATTCCTACAGCTACCGCCAACCAAAAAATTCTGGAGTAGGAAAAACTGAATCAGTTTACGATGCTGATTACCGAGTAATCATACCGCCTTATCAACCACCGACGACTACCAATCAGAAAAATGATGATGATGATTGGGGATTTTTTGATGATGACGATCTTGATGACGATGAGCGATCGCGCTCTTGAATAAAGATGTGGTATTTATGTGCTAAATGCCACATCTTTCTTCGCGAGACTCCTGCTTCACTTTGCCCATCATCGCCGCTTCTTGCAAGCTCATAAAAGCTTTAAAGTCTTCTAAGTCATACCTAGTTGCCAGTAATTGTCGTAGTTGATTTTCGGCTTCAACCGTTAAATAGCCAGTAGATAGCGCTTTTTGCACAACGTCACGAATTCGAGTCATGGTTGATACCTCAATAGACCACACTTATTTATTCGGGCGCACTCAAATAAGATATGCAGTAGTTTTTGTTCTTCAACCGTTAAGTTGGCAAAGCTTTTTTGCACAATGTCACAAAATGAGTCATAATTTACACCATGATTTTTAACTGATTTGGAGTGGGGCTTGCTATGACTTAGTTTTTTGAATGTTAATACTGTGAGGTAGAAACACAGTATTGTATAAACTTAAAACTACCCCAGTTGAGAAAGTATCTTGACCGTTTACATAGACGACACAAATTCAATAAAGTTTCAAAGAAGCTTTATTAAATTTCCGTTAAGCCTAAAGATACCGAAGCAACAACTGGCAAGTCACCTAACGAATGTTATTAAATTCGTTATAAATTTATTTTTTATTTATTCGGATTTTATACATAGATCGTTAATATATTGCCAAATCGCTACTTGAAATAAATAACCGTAATGGCAGCTAATTTAAATAAAATAGAAGAGGATTTTTTAGAGGCTAAAAATAATTGGGAGCTAGAAAAATTATACGTTGATTTGGCATCGGCAAAGGGAAAAGCTCTGACACCTGTTGAAAAGAAGTTTTTGAGAGGTTTACTTTGTGGTTTTAGTCCGGCAGAAATTGCTAATGCAGTTTATAAAAGTCGCAGTAGCAGTACTGTGAGAGTTTATCTTTCTAATGGACTATATAAATACATAGAAGATATGCTGAGTAACCAAGAGGGAAGCAGCATTAAGGTCAAAAACTGGAGTCGGGTGACTCAGTTACTAGAAAAAGCAGGTTATAAAAAAGGTTGGTTTCAAATAGATGTGACTAACAATCAAATAATCACAACCGAGAAAAACAAAGCTGATTTTGATACGATGAAAACAGCCCAAAGACAAGATTGGGGTGAAGCGATTGATGTGAGTAAATTCTACGGACGCACTAGCGAACTCGCATCTTTATCTGAATGGATTGTGCAAGAGCGCTGTCGATTAGTGGTACTCTTAGGTATGGGTGGAATTGGTAAAACAGCTTTGTCAGTAAAGCTGGCAGAAGCAATTAAGGAAAATTTTGAATTTGTAATTTGGCGATCGCTTAGTCTCGCACCACCCCTAGAAGTTATTTTAAATCAACTAATTTCGCTTTTATCTCCTGAAGCACATATACAAAGTACAGAAAGTGTCGAAAGGAACATTTCCCAACTAATTGAGTGTTTGCGCTCTTCACGCTGTCTAATTGTATTAGATGGTGTAGACTCGATTTTAAGCAATGGCAACGATACCGACTTGGTTAGAGAATATCCTCTCTCTATGCCAGCTAGCAACCCAGACGTAAAAAATCCTTCTGGTTATGTTACCAAGCAAATTCGGTATCTTAAAGGTTATGAAAATTATGGAGAGTTAATCAGAAGATTAGGAGACTCTCAACATCAAAGTTGCTTGGTGTTAACCAGTAGAGAAAAACCTCAAGAAATTGCCGCCCTACAAGGAAAAAAATTACCTGTTCGCTCTTGGAAATTAACAGGATTAAGTAATGCAGAAAGTTGGCAAATTCTCAAAGAAAAAGGGTTTACAGATTCTGACGAATCCGAATGCAGAGTTTTAATTGAGTGGTATGCAGGTAATCCGTTATTTCTTAAATTAGTAGCTACAACTATTCAAGAATTATTTGCTGGCAATATATATGAATTTTTAGAACAAGGTACTGTGGTATTTGGCGACATTCGGGCAATTTTAGATGAGCAGTTTTATCGTTTATCTAATTTGGAAAAGCAGATTATGCACTGGCTAGCACTGAATCGCAATTTGATTTCAGTGCGAAAATTGCAAAAAGAGATTATACCACGAGTTTCGCAACGATTAATATTAGAAGCTATAGAGTTATTACAAAGGCGATCGCTAATTGAAAGATCTGCATCCAGCTTTGCACAAACCCCAGTTTTGATCGAATATATAGCTGAACGATTAATTGAGGAAAATTTTAAAAATCAAGATAAATCAGGTTACTCATTGATGAGTCAGACAATTTTTGAAGCGCAATTAAAAAACCACATTCGAGAAATTCGCCTCGACGCGGAGATGTAAAATAGAGTTAGTGGTAAGTGGTTAGTGGTTAGTAGTTAGTGGTGAGCCAGTGCGTTGGAAAGGCTAGAAGCGACAGTCACGCAACTGGTGATCTTGTTGGGTTAGTAGTAGGGGTGGGGTTTCTATGGGGTTTCCCCGCCCTAAAAAAGTAGGAAATTGACAATGAGTATATTAAAAGGAGTTAACCTGTACTTAATTGGCATGATGGGCGCTGGTAAGACTACTGTAGGGCGCGAACTTGCGAAGCAATTGAGTTATGGGTTTCTGGATGCGGATAACGTGATTGAACAAACAACCGGACGAAGTATTAATCAGTTGTTTGCTTTGGAAGGCGAAGCGGGTTTTCGTCAAATCGAAAGCGATGTATTAGCACAAATTTGCGCTTTTACAAAATTAGTTATCTCCACTGGCGGAGGGGTTATTCTCCAACAAAAAAACTGGAGTTACCTGCGCCACGGTTTGATTGTTTGGCTGGATGTGCCAGTAGAGTTACTTTACACCCGTTTAGCTCTTGATACCACAAGACCGCTACTGCAAGATGTTGACTTGAAGCAAAAACTGCGATCGCTTCTCGAACAACGACAAGCACTTTACAATCAAGCCGATCTGCGAATCAGCGTCAGTGAGGAAGAAACACCCACGAAAGTCGCTACACGAGTACTTGAGGCGATTCCCACAGTTCTGAAATAATCGTCAACCTCAAGCAACAAGTAAGACAAGCTTTAATTTACTCAAATAGCCTAACTAAGCTAAAGTGCGTGCGCCAGAAGCCCGATTTCTTGGATAAATCGGGCTTCTCATACCAAGAGCGAAAAAAGAATGCGACAGATGGGTAGGGGCACGGCACTGCCGTGCCCCTACGAAGAATTTATGTGTCGCAAACATTATTTAAATTGGTATCATTTCTCACGAATGATTTAGGGCTGCTATATCAACGTCTCCAATCCAAAATCTCAAATCTAAAATCGGTACTAGCTGCCAGTATGCTTTTGTACTGTCTTATGAGAGATTGTTGAGAGTACCAAACTCATTTATACTGTCTAGATCGGTTTTAACTGTCAACAGCTCCCCATGATAGTCAACGATACAGAGTACATTAGACAAGCCGCAGCTACTCGCGTACAAATACTAAGCGAAGCATTACCTTACATCCAGCAATTTGCTGGACGCACCGTTGTTGTTAAATACGGTGGTGCGGCAATGAAAGATAGCACCCTTAAAGATAAAGTTATCCGCGACGTTGTATTTTTATCTTGCGTCGGCTTGCGACCAATTTTAGTCCACGGTGGGGGACCAGAAATTAACAGCTGGCTGGATAAACTGGGAATCGAAGCGCAATTTAAAAATGGTCTGCGTGTCACCGATGCCCCCACAATGGATGTGGTGGAAATGGTTTTAGTCGGTCGAGTTAACAAAGAAATTGTCGCTTTGATTAACCAAGCTGGCGGATTGGCGGTGGGATTATGCGGTAAAGATGGTAATTTAATTAAAGCTCGTCCCCAAGGTCAAGAAGGCATTGGCTTTGTGGGAGAAGTTTGCGGTGTGAATATCAGGATTTTGGAGACACTCGTTAGCAGTGGCTATATTCCTGTAGTTTCTAGCGTAGCCGCAGACGAAACAGGACAAGCTTACAACATTAATGCCGATACGGTAGCTGGAGAAATAGCCGCAGCACTTGGGGCAGAAAAGTTAATTTTGCTGACAGATACGCGGGGTATTTTAAAAGATTACAAAGATCCGTCAAGCTTGATTCCGAAAGTGGATATTCAAGAAGCCCGCGAGTTGATTGCCACTAATGTAGTTAGTGGTGGGATGATTCCGAAAGTAAATTGTTGCGTGCGATCGCTCGCTCAAGGAGTACGTGCAGCACACATCATTGATGGTCGCATTCCTCACGCCCTGCTGCTAGAAATCTTCACCGACATCGGTATCGGCACAATGTTGATCGGTTCTCAATTTACTTCTTAGAAAGGGCATTGGGCATTGGGCATTGGGCATGGGGCATTGGGCATGGGGCATTGGGCATTGGCTAAAATTCCTCTCCCCCTGCCCCCTCTGCCCCCCTACCCCCTCTCCCCCATCTCCCCATTCCCACTACCAAGGATAATTGTAGATAACGCGCTGCCTGACTGGTGCGCGACGCCATGAATCTCTGACAATCGTTGGATTAATTAGTGTTGAGTCTCGAATTGTCGGATTAACCAACACTGGATTGACAAAGGTCGAATTTCTCACATTTTGCCTATACGGGGAATAGTAGTAACCACTACTACGACTCGGTGTTAATCCCGTTGTTGGATCTACAGGTATGGGAGTAGGAATCGGACTACCGTAAATAAAATTACCAACGGTAGGTGGTTGATTTACCCTGATTGAATTACCGTAATAAATCGAGTTACCACGTACACGCGGTTGATTATAATAAATCGAGTTTCCACGTACACGCGGCTGATTTACACCGATGGAAATTCCACCACCATCAATGACTATTACTTGTTCGGCTGCGGCTGGGGCAATTGTCGCGCTTATTAGTGCCACAGAGACTAATCCCAGCCAGTTGAGTTGCCAATGCTTGATTTTAAGCATATTTTGACCGCCCAGATTTGATAAGTTAGAATTTTTAACTTTAAATACGTAGAAAATAGCGTAATTAAGCCGGATGCACCTACACCAACGGGCGGGTGTGGTTTATTCTCCTTAATCTACGTATACTTAACTATAATTTTAAAAGTTTATCTAGTTTGACGTTACCAGCTTGAGAAAGATTTAAAAATATTACTCGCGTTGGCACAATTAAGAAAGTGCTGATTTGTGTGCAAAACGTGAGTGCAGAAAGTTTAGAAATTGCCAAAAATCTTTACCAGTCTGGGAAAGCTGCTTTTGAAAGTGGGCAATATCGGCAAGCGGTGGAAAATCTCGAAAAAGCGATCGCTTTAGTGAATCGCAATTCTCGTACCGGGGGAGAGATACAAATCTGGCTGGTAACAGCTTATGAAGCTGCTGGACGCACTGAAGATGCGATCGCCCTTTGCGAAGAACTCAAACGCCATCCTTTTTCCGAAACCAGCAAACAAGCGCGACGCTTAGTTTACATTCTCAAAGCACCGAAGCTACAAAGACCAAGCGAATGGATGACTCAAATTCCCGATTTGGGCGCATTGTCTGATAATGAAAGTAAAATTCGTCTCGCTGCTAATAGTACAAAATCGAACCAACCCAAAAAGCCGACTGAGCGAGAATTCGTTGACTTAAGCCAAGTCAATACTAAAGATAATCGCTTTATTTGGGTCGCATTAATTACCATTAGTTTAATCTTGGGTAGCTTGGTTTGGTTGAGTCTATAAAAAAGTATAGTGTCAATTTTGTGGAGATTTATACTTATGAATTTATCGGCTTTAGCAAAAAGCTTTGTACGGCTAAGATTTGTCTGCCTCGTACTCTTAGCATCTGTGCTGCTTTCTGGTTGCGTACAGTATGAAGCGGGGGTAAACTTTGACAACTCGAATCGCGGCGAACTGGTGCAGCATATTAAGTTAGCAGAACGGCTCACTAGTTTTAGCGGTGACTCAGTATACGAATGGTTAAATAGCATCGAACGCCGCGCCCGCAAAGAAGAAGGCAAAGTACGGCGACTTTCCCAATCAGAAATTATCGTCACAATTCCCTTCAGTAATGGTGAGGAATTACAAACGAAGTTTAACGAATTTTTCAATCCCAACATTAATCAAAAAACTGAAGTGAAAAGTACATCAGACTCAGAATTGCCAAAAATTGAGTCAAACTTACTTTTGTTTCAAAACAATTTCTTACTGTTAGTGCGGAATCGGTTGATTTACGATGTTGATTTGCGATCGCTTTCTCTAATTGCCAGCAATGGTAACGTTTTGGCGAATGCCGGTTCGATTCTCGATTTAGAATTTAGCTTGAAAACTCCTTGGGGCGCAAAAACCATTCAAGAAACTGAGCAGGCGATCGCGTACTCGCGTGCCGCAGGTATCGCTACCGAAAAAAGTCAAAATAAACTGGTATGGAAGCTCATCCCCGGTCAACTAAACCACATCGAAACAGTTTTCTGGCTTCCCAGTCCCCTCGGTATTGGTACTCTGTTGATTATTTTGTTTGTTGCTGGTGGACTTTATCTAAGGTATACTTTTATGCCAGACCCCAGCATTCAATTTACTGCTGATTCAGCAGCTAATTCATCACAGTAACTTTAAATGTAGTGAGCGCTTCAGCGCTTAATGTTGAGCGTTGAACCGCTCACTACAGCGGACATAATATCACCAAGCCGAAAGTTGTGAAAGTACGACTGTTGTTAGTATTCTGTGTCTTATTTGTCTTTAGTTATGGATTGTCGGCATATCGGCGACCATCCATATATAGTCAACTGATTATTGCCACACCAACACCGACTGCAACATTAACACCGAGTCAATCTGATAAGCCAAAGATATCTCTCACCAAGTTGACAGACGACCTGGAAGTGGCGGAGAAAAACGTCACCAGAATTTCCATGATTTTGGTAAAGGTTGTAGCGGCTTTATTAAGTATTTTAATCGTCTATCGCCTCATTTTCATGATTTTTCGCCGCTCATCTCAGTTAATCGTAGACAATTTCATCAATGCTTCTGATGCTGAGGAAATGAACAACGTCTTACCAGGTCTTTCGCAATTAGCGCGAGAAAGACTTGTGGGAGAAATGAAAGGCGTCCGTCAACGGGTGAAAGAGCATATCATCAACCAAGGACCCGAAACCTATCACCCTCCCGATAAGTTACCTTTACCGCAAACAACCCCAGACCAACGACTTGGTGAGTTGGTAACTTCACTTAGCGAGTTCACACCAGAGCAAATGCATCCAGCGGTGAACATATTAAAGGTGATATTTCCCCCATTAGGCACGAAAGTAACTAGCATTTTGCAAAGCCAAGGTAAAGAATACGATCGCCTGGGAATTACTTTTGAAATCACTAACATCGAAGGTCGTCTTTCTTCTAAGTTATATACGGTCTGGGAATCAGTTGAGGCAGTACCCGAACAAGCACTGAAAGACCGCTACAGAAAGCTACTCGGCTCGGCTATTCGCTGGTTGGCGTTAGAACTCAGTCGGCGAGAAATGGTGGCTGCTGTACCGTGGTATCACTTGGGACGAAAACGCGATCGCTATCAAGCTAAGATTTATAACTTTTTTGGCGCTCTTAATCTAGCCAGCGCTGCGACTCAGGGCAAATTGTTCTACGAGTTGGCGATTGAAGATTTACAGCAAGCAATAGTTTTGTATCCTGAGTGGTTTCAACCTTACGAAAATTTAGCTGACACATACAGCAGCTTTGGAGGAAACACTTCAGGCAAAGAATGTCTCAATTACCAACGTCAAGCAATACTGGAATACGATCGCGCACTTAATGCATGTGAAGATGAATCTGTCAAGCGGCGAATTATAATTGGCAAAGCGATGGCTGGGCTAATGACAGGTGATGTCAATTTAATTCAAGAAGCGATCGCAGAAATAGAGAAGCTGAAGAATGGCTGGGATGAGACATCAGAGTTAAATACTCGGTTTTTATATAATCTGGCGGCTTGGTATGCGATCGCTCACCGAATTAATGCTCAAGTAAAAAGCGCACTTTCACTAGCACGCCGTTATTTAGTTTACGCTTTAGTGCGAGACAACCAACGCACAATATGGGAATGGGCAGGTAAAGATCCAGATTTACAAGGCATTTGTGAAGATTATGCGGAATTGAAATTCATTATGTTGAAGAAATTGAATGAAGTACCCGAACTTCCCAGCTTAATAGGTAAATATTTTACCAAGCACACAGAGGACATTCTCAAGGTAATGGGGAATGGGGCATAGGGCATGGGGCATGGGGCATGGGGCATGGGGCATGGGGCATAGTCCTTTGTGAAATACGTCTAGCTTCTTTTTATTCCCATTGCCCATTAAACAATTGCCCAATGACGGCAGGTGCGCGTCTGCCGGGAAACCCTTGCGGCAGTCGCTCATGGGGGGAACCACGGCAGGTGCTACAACGGGGGGAACCCCCGCAACGCACTGCCTCCCCAAGACCGCGCTGCCTTACCAACGCACTGCCTCCCCAATGCCCAATGCCCATTGCCCAATGCCCATTGCCCAATGCCCATTGCCCAATGCCCATTGCCCAATGCCCATTGCCCAATGCCCAATTCCCAATTCCCAATTCATAAGGAGAGTATAAAATGAGCGATGACAAAAATAAAGAACAAAAGGATAGTTCTTCTAGAGATATCAAGCCGCCAAATATTGGCAAACCTCGCAAAACTGAGCCGGGTGGTTCTCGTGGAATAGAACCACCCAAGCAATTAATAGGTGCAATACCACCTTGGCTAGACGAAAACGATTAAGGTGACAAACGCTCTATTTTCCAAGTTTTATCATCCAAGCAAGTATAAAGCAGGCGATCGTGCAGGCGGCTGGGGCGTCCTTGCCAAAACTCAATTTTTGTGGGGATCACTCGCACCCCTCCCCAGTGCTGCGGTCGCGGCACATCTTGATTTTCATATTTTACCTGAAGTTCTTGCAAGCGTTGCTCAAGAACTTCTCTGTTTTCTATCACCTCGCTTTGATTAGATGCCCACGCACCTAAGCGACTATTTAACGGGCGACTGTGAAAATACTCATCTGACTCGTATTCAGAAACTTTCTCCACCCGCCCATAAATACGGACTTGGCGTTCTAGTTCCGCCCACCAAAAAACAAGAGAAGCCTGGGGATTTTCTGCTAATTGCTGTCCTTTTTGACTATTATAGTTAGTGTAAAAAACAAAACCCCGCTCATCAAAATCTTTCAGTAGCACCATTCTTGCCGACGGATTGCCGTCTGGTGTAGCAGTGGCAATAGTCATGGCATTCGGTTCGGGAAGTTGGGCATCTAGTGCCTGATCGAACCATTTTTTAAACTGTTTAAAAGGATTGAAATCAACTTCCGAGACGCTTAGACCCTCTAAGGTATAATCTTTGCGAAGGTCAGCTATAGTTTTGTCCATGATGATTTGCTTTTTTTATCAGCTAGGCTTACACATCTTTGTTAAAAATATTTATCATATTCATCAGCACCAGCTGAGTCTTACTTGTTCTGCAAGATTGCTCCCCAGTCCCCAGTAAAGAGTCCCCAGCCAATATGCGCCGTTCAGCCTCTGTTAAAAGTCTGTTATTTTATGGTCTGAGCGGTCCAATTATCGCTCTGAATATTTGGTTGGTATCTCAGTTTTATCGCTTATTTCAGCATCCAATTACCATTTTGATCGTTGCGGCGATTCTTGCTTTTTTACTGAATTATCCAGTTAAGTTTTTTGAACGCGCTCGAATTACACGCACTCAGGCAGTGATTATAGTTTTGCTGGCAGCTTTAACGCTGTTTGTGATTTTAGGTGTAACCTTAGTGCCCGTAGTAGTTGACCAAACGCTTCAACTTTTAAATAAAATTCCTGGTTTGTTAAGCGCTAGTCAAGAAAATTTACAACAGTTTGAGGCATTGGCGAGACAGCGGCGTTTGCCATTAGATTTGAGGGTTGTGAGCAATCAAATCAATGTCAGTATTCAGAATGTGGTGCAACAACTAGCCTCTAGTGCTGTAGGCGTGGCTGGAACGGTGCTATCAGGATTACTCAATATGGTGTTAATAGTCGTACTGGCATTTTACATGCTTTTGTATGGCGATCGCGTTTGGTCTGGTATGGTTAATCTTGTACCGGCTAACATTCGAGTCCCCTTAATTACATCTTTGCGCCTCAATTTCCATAACTTCTTCCTTAGCCAACTTTTGCTGGGGCTGTTTATGATAGTCACCCTCACCCCGATTTTCTTGATTCTCAACGTGCCGTTTGCTTTGTTGTTTGCCATACTTATTGGCATCTCTGAACTGATTCCCTTTATTGGCGCGTCTCTTGGTATCGGTTTGGTGGTAATTTTAGTCTTGCTGCAAAGTTGGTGGCTAGCAATTCAAGTCGCAATAGCAGCGATTTTGTTGCAGCAAATTAAAGATAATTTGATAGCGCCGAAATTACTCGGCGATGTTATCGGACTTAATCCCATCTGGATTTTCGTTTCTATTTTGATGGGATTTGAAATTGCTGGATTGTTGGGGACACTTGTTGCTGTGCCGATCGCTGGTACTATTAAAGGTACTTTCGATGCAATTAAAAACGGCAAAACTGAATTTGGTTCAATTACTATTCCTCACCCACCCGTTGATTGATGGGGGTATATCATCCTACCTACAGGCTATAAGCCTGGGGCTATACAAACGAAGCCCGCCTTCGCGGGCTATAAGATTCTAGCCCGCCTTCGCGGGCTTTGTTCGTTTAGCCACACCCTTCTAGGGTGTTGACTATCTGCAACCAGCCAAAACTTCTATTTCTGCAACCACCCGTTCTAATTCTTCCATCATTGGGATCGATCCAGTTTTGTGGAAAGTATCTACAAGTGTTCTATAATACCAAAGAGTACCTTCTTTGCCACCTTTGAAGCGTTCCCAAAGTGATTCGCCCAACACGCGATAATCTTTGCGAATCGATTGAGCATTATACAGTTTATCGGCTCCGGAAACAAGTAACACCGATGGCGATGCTGTGCAAATATGAGCAATATATGCTTCTTTGCGTTGTCGCCAAGGTGGTTTGGGTATGGTGTCACAGTCAGTGCAACCATCGACAATTGCTGTTACATTGTCTCCAAAACGACGGCGAATTTCTTCTCTTGTCGCCGCTCCACCTTGGTCTTCTATGGCATCATGTAAAAGGGCTGCGATCGCTTCATCTTCATTTGCCCCATATTCTAAGGCAATACTGGTAACACCTAATAAATGAGCGATATAAGGAACACCCGAACCTTTACGAATTTGCTTGGCGTGTAGTTGTGTAGCGTAGGTAAAGGCTTCGGTAAAGCGTTCTGAAAGCATTTTATCAAGCATAATATTATTGAAAAGCACTTTACCTGAAAATGCTTTTCAATGCACGGGCAATGGTGTCAATTTTAACCAACTTTACTAGACGCTCCTAACGCGCCCCAAGAGCATCTGTGCCTAAAATTGTATTATCTATCTAGCTTGCGATCGCATAGTTATGAAAAGCGAAAAAGCGATTTTGCCGTCTTGGTACTCTGATGAAGATTTGATGCAAATGAGTTCAGAGAATCCAGAACTGCGATTTGAACGTAATGCGGATGGAAGTTTGGAAACTATGCCACCAACTGGGGGAATTTCTGGAAATCGAGAGGCTAAAGCAGGAGCTTATCTGCTAAATTGGGTGGAAAGTCAAGATTTAGGTGAAGTTTTCAGCTCAAGTACTGGTTTTAGATTACCCAATACTGCTGTAAAATCTCCTGATGCTGCTTTTGTAGCGAAAGGACGCTTACCAAAAGGTTGGGATGAGCAAGAAGACCAATTTATCAATTTAGCACCTGATTTTGTCATTGAAATTCGTTCTAAAAATGATAGCTTGGAAAAACTCAAGGCAAAAATGGCAGAATATATTGCCAATGGTGTGCGTTTGGGATGGTTAATTGACCGTCATAATCAACAAGCTTTTGTTTATCGAATTGATAATTCAATTACTCAATATCCAGCAACGGCAATTTTAAGCGGTGAAGATGTTGTACCTGGGTTTATGTTGCCTTTAAAAAGGTTATTGTAGAGTGGTGTTGATTTAATAACGAACCGCCTTCGCGCTTCGCGTCTCCGAAGGAGAAGATACCAAGGAAGCCAAGGAAGAGAGAAAGGAGCATGTTACAAATCGCTATAAATATTATAATTACTAAACGGTTATTTCCGAATTATTTACAGAATCTGTGTTGCTATCATCTGCTTTTTCAACAACAGTAACAGTTAACTTTAATCCCAAAGCATTTAGCCAAGTTCCCAGATTATAAATCGCCTCGCTGTTGCTTTGTGATAGCAATTCATCTAGTTTTTCTCGATGCACTTTTGCTTGTTCTGGTGTCATATTTTGTTCACCAAGCGCTTCAGCTACATTGCTAAGTGCCATTTTCAGCAGTTCTGGTTCTGGATCTTCTTCCTCTAAAATAGCCTCAA
This sequence comes from Tolypothrix sp. VBCCA 56010, assembly GCF_050875635.1. Classification (NCBI taxonomy): domain Bacteria; kingdom Bacillati; phylum Cyanobacteriota; class Cyanophyceae; order Nostocales; family Tolypothrichaceae; genus Tolypothrix; species Tolypothrix sp. VBCCA 56010. The sequence goes on along the minus strand of NZ_JBPAOH010000007.1, from coordinate 33,886 downwards.
TATAACCAGCAGCATAACTTGGGTCTTTGAGATGCGAAATTAAAAAGTCATGGTAAGGTAAGCTTTTAGGCATTGTTTTAACTCCTATAATCTTTCCAGTATTCTATTGCTTTAAGAATATCTTGGTCTTGAGTGCTTTTATCTCCTCCACACAAAAGCAGCACAATTGTTGTTCCAATTTGTCCAAAATAAATTCGGTAACCTGGACCATAATCGATTTTTAATTCACAAACTCCCTCTTTTAGTGAGCGATACTCTCCTAAATTACCAAGTTTAACTCGCTCTAACCTTGCCTCAACCTTGTTTTTGGCTTTTTTATCCCGGAGAGAATCAAACCACTCATCAAAAGGAACTCTGTCATCAAAGGTGACATAACGCTGAATATCTCTTGGTTGTGCTTCCATTATTTTATTTTACAGGCAAGGTGCGATCGCCTAAATGAAGTAGTGCGATCGCTCTTCATCACCTGTCTTAATAAATTCCTACTTTTATATACGAAATTGAACTCCCATTCTCTGTGTAGTCACAGCCAAAACTACAATGAGTGCGTTTCGATAGGCTTTGTCCATCATTTCTTTTGCTAGTGGATTATAACCATTATTATTGAAAAACGCTAAAGGCGACTCTTTCACCTGATAGCTAATAGCTGCACCAGTTGTTACCAGTCTCGCGTTGCCGAAGAAGCATAAACATCACTATAAGCACCTCTTTTTGCTCTTTTGTCATATTGCTCAATCGGTGCAAAGCCATCAGATAATATTTGCGTATGCGTCTTTGTCAAATTCGGGCTAAACTCCCGCGCAATGCCAAAGTCAATTAACACAGCTTGCGAATTCCCAGAACGCAACATGATATTTTGTGGTTTGATATCTCTATGCAACAAGCCGTTATTATGAACTACAATTAGCGCTTCACCAATTTGCTGAATGTAGCGTAATGCTTGTGCTTCAGACAAAGCACCTTGATTCTCAACCAAACTTGCTAAATCTTCCCCATCAATATATTCCATCACCATGCACCACAGCGCACCCTCTTGGATGACTTCATCTATCCGCACGATATGGGGATGAGTACCCGATCGCTAGCTTTATCGCTTCATTCAAGAAATCTTGCTGAAATTTAGCAAAATCTGGGCGACGTTGCACAGTACCATTTAAAGTCTTGATGACAACGTAGCGCTTATTGTTATCTGTAGTGCGATAAGTTATACCAAAGCCACCTTCGCCTAATTCTTTGTCAATTGTGTATTTGCCGCTTTGCAACTGATTCCCTGATTCCCAAGCCATTACTGACAATGCCAAAATACTGATGTCAATTATGGCATCAGCTGGAAAAATGGCTATGAGTGCGCGATCGCATCAACTACTCTTTGACTATCTCAACCAAATCTTCAACCAAAACATCAAAAGTCCGCGCTAATTTGAATAGTGCAGTCACATCAGCCATTGCCATTCCATCAGACAACGCATAAGTTTTAATCGTGCCGTATGGGACTCCTGAACGTTCTGAGACTTCCTTGAGAGTCCATCCTTGTTTACCAGCAAACTCTCGAATACGTAATTTAACTAATCCCATACTTGACAACCGCCGGCATTTCAACTTGAATATTTTTAGTAATGTTAGCGATCGCGCTCTATAAAACCCACAAACATCTAAATAACCAATGATTGTGAGCATCTACCGTTCATGATAATACCGCATTACTACAAGCACATCAACTACTTTTCAACCACATCAAACAAGTCTTCTAGCAAAACATTAAACGTAGAAGCCAACTTTTTTAAGGCAGTCAGGTCAACAGTTGCTCGTTCTGGCAGTCGTGCGTAGGTTTTAATCGTACCGTATGGGACTCCAGAGCGATCGGCTAATTCCTTAAGCGTCCAGCCTTCTTTATCTGTAAACTCTTTAATTCGTAACCTGACCATTCCCATACTTGACAACCGCCTAATTCTCAGCTTTAATTTAGTATAAATTAAAAGCGATCGCCCCCGTCTTGCAAACTAAAGCGATCGCCTATAAACCGAAAAACCCAATAACGGGTTCTCCTAACCCGAAGTTCGAGTTGTACTAACCTTAAGTTCGAGTTGTACTAACCTTAAGTTCGAGTTGTACTATGATGATAACACCGCAGCAGGAATCAGAGCCAGTTAATCCGTTAGCAAGATTTGTCACTCCAGAGGCGATCGCTTTACTTCTCAACATCAAAGTCGAGCAAATCAAAGATATTCGCTTGTGGCGATATGTAATTCTGGTAATAGCCCAAGGAAAGACACGGTTTGTCAGTTACGCCGACCTGCCACCGATTATAGAAGCCGAACCGCCAAAAACTCAAGATTTTCTTTGCTGGCGCAAGCGCTGGAAGAAAAGCGAAACCAAGAAAGCACCAGACTTTTGGTTTAAATTCTACCAGCAGAAATTCATGCAAGCCGTTTGTGTCGCTCAACTTCACACTTGGGGGCAATTGATACGCTTAACTGATTCGACGGAATTCCCCATCCCTCTTAAAGGGTGGGGATGGATAGTCGGGGAATTGGGAGGTACATCCGCTCAGGGATGTCCGAACAATTTCCAAATGTTCCGGAATATCCTTACTGCAAATTGCATATAGTATTAGAGTAGAAGAGTCAAGGAGGTGAGGCTTGAATGCTACATAAAGCTGTACAAGTTCGTTTATATCCATCAAAAGAGCAGCAAATACTATTAGCTCAAACTTTTGGATGTTCCCGTTGGTGGTGGAATTTTGCTCTGAATAAGTCAATTGAAATTTACAAGGAAACGGGTAAAGGACTTGGACAAGTAGCACTCAATGCACTGCTACCATTACTCAAAAAGGAGAAAGATACAGAATGGTTGGCTGATTGTTATAGCCAAGTTTTGCAAGCTACGACACTCAACTTAACCACCGCGTACAAAAACTTTTTTGATAAAAGAGCGGGGTTTCCCAAGTTCAAGTCTAAGCACGGAAAGCAGTCAATTCAATATCCTCAAAATGTCAAAGTCGTAGATGGCAATGTAAAACTTCCGGGTAATATTGGAGTGGTCAAAGCCAAGATACACAGACCGATTGAGGGAAAGATAAAGACTGTTACTGTTAGTAAAACTCCATCGGGCAAATACTTTGCATCTATCTTGACTGAAGTTGAGGGAGAGAATCCTTCTATTTCAGAAGGTAAGATTTATGGAGTCGATTTAGGGTTGAAGCACTTTGCTGTTGTTACGGACGGCAAAAAAGTATCTAAATACGACAATCCTAAACATCTTGCCAAACACGAAAAAAATCTCAAACGCAAGCAACAGAAACTAGCGCGTAAGCAAAAGGGGAGTAATTCAAGGTATAAATACAGAAAAGTTGTTGCCAAGGTGTACGAACGGATTACTAATTCTAGGCAAGATTTTTTACACAAACTTAGTTACAAGTTAGTCAGCGATAGCCAAGCTGTCATAGTAGAAAATCTTCATGTCTTGGGCATGGTTCGTAATCGCAATTTGGCTTCATCTATATCTGATGTTGGATGGGGAACTTTCACTAACTTTTTAGCCTATAAACTAGAACGCAAAGGTGCAAAGTTGGTTGAGATAGATAGATGGTTCCCCAGTTCTAAACTCTGCTCTAATTGTTTCTATAAGGTACAAGAAATGCCGTTGGACATCAGGGAATGGACTTGTCCCCACTGTGGCACTTTGCATGATCGTGATGGAAACGCAGCTATCAACATTAGAGCAGAAGGCATCAGAATACTAAAGGCGGAAGGTTCAGCCGTCTGTGCTGTAGGAGGGGAGGTAAGACCAAAGCTTGGACGAAAGTCTAATCTAAGGCACTCGCCATTGAGTACAGAAGCTCCGTCCGCCTATGCGGCGGAGTAGTTCACTAAAGAGTGCCCTTTCTCAAACAGATATAGAGTCTTTGCGGAGTGATTATCTCCAAGTCAAACAAACACTTGTGCTTGTTTCATAATCAGCAAGAGTGCATTCATAGTGGGCTTGAAGTTGTTGCGATCGCAGCGAATCTATATAACTGCTGCAAAGAAAGCACAAACTCGACTTAACCGAAAATTAAATTTTAAATTGCTTCATGGCGTTTCGTTGCGAAAACCTGCCGGAATTGTGACGTTTAAGCTAGAATTGTTAAAGGTTCTTTACAGAATTTGCATACAATTCCTAATTCTGTTAGATCATCTCAGTATTTATTACTAGTAAGTCTGAAAATTTCCTTTATAAGTTCACAGAACGCCATCTTTTATGACGCTTCCAATCCGTAACGTCGCCATCATCGCCCACGTAGACCACGGCAAAACAACTCTTGTTGATGCACTCCTCAAACAATCCGGCATTTTCCGCGAAGGCGAAGACGTTCCGGATTGCGTCATGGATTCTAACGCCCTCGAAAGAGAGCGGGGTATTACAATTCTTTCCAAAAATACCGCAGTTCGCTACAAAGAGACTTTAATTAATATTGTTGACACTCCCGGACACGCTGACTTTGGTGGTGAAGTCGAACGGGTACTTGGTATGGTTGACGGTTGTATCCTGATTGTCGATGCAAACGAAGGTCCCATGCCGCAAACTCGCTTCGTGCTAAAAAAAGCCTTGGAAAAAGGATTGCGTCCCATCGTCGTTGTCAACAAAATCGACCGTCCGCAAGCAGATCCCTACGGCGCTGTTGATAAAGTATTGGATCTGTTCTTAGAATTAGGCGCAGATGAAGATCAGTGTGATTTTCCGTATTTGTTTGCTTCCGGTTTAGCAGGATACGCCAAAGAAGATTTAGACGCAGAAGCGCAAGACATGCAACCGCTATTTAATGCGATTCTCCGTCATGTTCCACCACCAGTGGGAGATGTCAACAAGCCTTTACAACTGCAAGTCACAACCCTAGATTATTCAGAATATCTCGGACGGATTGTGATTGGCAGAATTCACAACGGCATCATCCGCATGGGTCAACAAGCTGCGTTGATAACAGAAAATGGCAGCATTGTCAAGGGCAAAGTTACCAAGTTGATGGGCTTTGAAGGACTCAAGCGGGTGGAAATGGAAGAAGCATCCGCAGGTTATATTGTGGCGGTGGCTGGTTTCGCCGATGCGAATATTGGGGAAACGATTACAGATCCGAACGATCCGCAAGCATTGCCACTAATTAAAGTGGATGAACCAACTTTGCAAATGACCTTTTGGGTGAATGATTCGCCTTTTGCAGGTCAAGAAGGTAAGTTGGTGACATCTCGACAAGTACGCGATCGCCTTTTCCGCGAACTAGAAACCAACGTTGCCTTGCGCGTGGAAGAAACAGATTCCCCCGACAAATTCTTAGTTTCCGGTCGTGGTGAACTTCACCTGGGTATCTTAATCGAAACCATGCGTAGAGAAGGTTTTGAATTTCAAGTATCCCAGCCACAAGTAATTTACCGCGAAGTCAACGGTCAACCTTGCGAACCTTACGAACTTTTAGTACTGGACATTCCAGCCGATGCAGTTGGTAGCTGTATCGAACGCTTGGGACAACGCAAAGGTGAAATGCAAGACATGCAACCGGGAATTAACGATCGCACCCAGCTAGAATTTGTCATTCCTGCCCGTGGTTTGATTGGTTTCCGGGGTGAATTCATGCGGATGACTCGTGGTGAAGGTATCATGAACCACAGCTTCTTAGATTACCGTGGTATCAGCGGTGAGATTGAAGCACGCAACAAAGGCGTTTTAATTTCGTTTGAAGAAGGCGTTTCTACCTTCTACGCCATGAGAAATGCCGAAGATAGAGGCGTATTCTTTATCGTTCCCGGTACCAAAGTTTATAGAGGCATGATTGTCGGAGAACACAATCGTCCCCAAGACTTGGAACTGAACATCTGCAAAACAAAGCAACTTACCAACCACCGCGCTGCCGGCGGTGACGAATTAGTGCAGTTGCAAGCACCAGTGGATATGAGTCTCGAACGCGCTTTAGAGTACATCGGACCCGATGAATTGGTAGAAGTCACACCTCAATCGATTCGTTTGCGGAAGATGGCGAAGAAGATGGCGAAACGGTAAGTTAAGTTACTTGATTAATTTAAAAAGCCCGCTGATGCGGGCTTTTTGCATTAAATAAAGCTTATAACAAAAGAACCAAACGCAGTCCATCTTCAACAAGCAACCCGATCGCGATCGCGTTTTTTAGGAAGACCCAGAAGCATTCCAACATGGGCTTCAAAAGCACTCTCTAAAAGATTGCAAGAACCACAAGGGTTTAATGGTTATCAAGAAATTGTCGAGTGGCTAGAACAAAACTTAGGAGTAAATACTTGCTACAAGACAGTTCACAAGCTTGTTTATTACCGTTTAGAGTCATTTCCGAAAGTGCCACGTCCTAAAAGCTCTGAACAATCACAAGCTAAAATAGAGGCATTTAAAAAAACCTTGCAGACAACTTAGCAATGCTGCATTGGTTTTGTTTGACAGTTAATTTCAGCTAACCCCACTGTCCCATAATATGGGTACTCTATTTCCGCCGCTTTGTACTAGGCAATGATGCATGACAAGTATACTCGTTATGCATCATTTACTTTTGATTCAAGCGGATGTAGAGTGATTAAATGGATGTCTTGCTCCCGTTTCATATACGACATCGGTTTCTACCAAGCGTAGGGGTGTACAGATGTACACCCTGGAGATATGATTCATGTGTTGCAAAGATTAAATTTAATTTTTGGACAGGTTTGATGAAACTAAAGCAATTTGGTATTACATTTTTGAGTGTTTGTATTGCTGCTTTTACAGGAACGAAAGCAGCAGAGGCGGCATCGTTTTCGGTAATTGCCTATGGTCTTAATAATCCACGGGGTCTAAGTTTTGACCCTTACGGTAGCCTCTACGTTACAGAAGCAGGAACAGGCGGAAGTGGAGCTTGCGTTCCTTCACCGAGTGCCCAAGGTCAATCTTTATGTTATGGCACAACTGGTGCAGTGACAAAAATCGCAAATGGTACGCAAGAGCGTATACTTACAGGACTGCCTTCTTTAGCATTACCAGATGGTACTGATACCTCTGGGCCTCAAGATATCAAATTTGATGCCAGTGGCAAGCCTTATATTGCAGTTGGGTATGGTTCTGATCCCGCATTTCGCGCCACATTAGGTAATACTGACTTAGGAAAAATTATCACCGCTAATTTTAATACAAATTCGTGGACTAGTGTAGCTGATTTAGCTAATTATGAACTTGTAAATAATCCAGACAAAGGTGATGTAATTAGCAATCCTTTTTCTCTGCTCCTAGACGGAAATAAACTTGTTGTAGTTGATGCAGGTGCGAATGCATTACTCAGCGCAGGTACTGATGGAAGTAATTTAAATGCGATCGCCACAATTCCCAGCCAGACATTAACTAATCCAGTCTTCCCCACTGGTGTATCGCCATCACCATTTGAAGTCCAAGCAGTACCTACAAATGTTGCATTAGGACTGGATGGTGCTTACTATATTAGCGAATTAACTGGTTTTCCTTTTCCTGAAGGTGAAGCAAAAATCTACCGAGTTGGTTCTGATGGTCAACCAACAGTCTATGCCGATGGCTTTACTCAACTTACTGACTTAGCTTTTGATACTGAGGGTAATTTGTATGCTTTACAGTACGCTAATCAGTCACTCTGGAAAGGTAACCTAAATGGTTCGGTAATTAAGATATCACCTGATGGCACTCGTACAACTATCCTCAATGGTAATGGATTAGAGTCGCCTACTGCTTTGACTATTGGTGCTGATGGTGCTATCTACGTGACAAATCGAGGCGATCGCCCAGGACAAGGACAAGTTATTAAAATTGAGAATCCCAAGTCTGTTCCTGAATCTACTTCTATTTTCAGCTTATTAGTGCTTGGCACTGTGAGCGTTACTTTGTTGCGTCAGGGTAAAGCTAAGATGCCTTAATTGTCCCGGTTCGCTCATTTTTTCAGGAGTTAAAAGAAAGGCTACTCAGGAGTCATATCTGGGCTAGGACAATACTTCAAATAGAGGGTGATATCCCAGCACTGATTGCTAGCTTGAAACGTCATGGTGTTAGCGATGAGGTGATCCATGAAGCCCTCAATGAAGTTACTCAAAGATAGTTCAATGGCTGCGATGGCGCGGAGCGATTGCCATAAGCGATCGCACTCTTAGCAGCATAGATTTAGAGTGCGTAGGCGTAGCCCCTTAAAGTAGACATCGTCTCTCGATACCGCTTTCATTTCACAAAAATCAGATAAGACTGATATATTTAAGGTAAATAATTTTCATCTAATAATTGTACAAGAGTGTAAGGACACTTTTCTAGAAAAATAGTTAAATCAGTTTTCATTTTCACAAAATCAACCGCACTTTGATAAATATTCTCTAAATCATCCTGTAACTTGTTTATTAAATTCGTCGTTAAATGATTATTTAAGTCATATCTAAAGGTTTTAATTTCTCCAATCCAATGACGATAGTTTCTTTCATATTCTACCTGCCAATATTGCAGTAATAATATATGAATAATAATTTGCCTTAAAAGACTTTTGACTTTAGCTAAATCTCTTTTCCCCAAACTGATTAATTCCTCAATTAAGTTTTCTAAATCAAGTTGGTTAAACTGTTTTTCTTTTAATAATTCAATAGTTTCTTCTAGCCATAAATTCTCATCAATTTCATAGAGTTGTTTTAAGTTGGTAGTAATTGTCATATTTTTACCTTCTACCTACATTCCATAATTTAATCATACACAATTACAAATTTAGAGATGCAAACCACCAAAATCCAGATAACTTGTTAAGTTGTGCATACAATTTCTAACTAACTCCACCTAAATGCTTTTGAAGATGCAAGTCTTTCAATATTGCTTTCGTTTCACACAAACTCGACACGTCCCACCATCTCTTCAGGTGTCATCACCTCATAAATCAAAACTAAAGTTTCAATGATTTCACCCATTGAACGAGTCCCTTTCTTGCAGTAGGTAATACCAGGACGATCGAGCCTAGAACTTGCAATAATCAAAAAATCTGCATCTTGGGTGAACAGTACTCGCTGTGTTTCTTGAATAAACCCTAATTGGACTTCATCGGATTGAGTACGTAATCCCACATCATTGGTTGTTGTGACATCAATTCCATAACGGCGCAAGCCAAGCGCAATAATAGGATCGACATTTTCATCCAGATGAAAGCGAATTCGTTCACTCATTCCTCAACTGTCTAAGTTTCTCTTGAAGACGCGAGGGATGATTTTGCTTCAGCACCTCAACTAACTCATCCTCTTCTGCTATGCGGCGATCAATCTCGTCTCGGCGATCAAAGTAATAAGCCATTGCTGCATAAACAGATGCCAGTGACAGGTCATACTTACCAGCAATCTCTACCAAGGAATACCCCAGCTTTAAATGCATCACCGCCACATCCTCTACAGCAATGCGAGTACCAGCAATCCGGGGCTTTCCACTCCGCACATCAGAAGAGATTTCAATATGTTCCCGGCTGACTAACTGCATCAATGAATCTTCCACCTCTGTTCTATTATTTAATAATACACAGCAGTCCTGGCTCTTACAGAATTACAGGTTGACTCGATCGCAACCACTATTTCATAAATCTTATTGACAATGTAAATACCGAAGTGCGTACACTGTGAGATTTAGCAGAGCTGGCTAATCTGGTCATGCGGGGCGATATCCTCCATACTAAAATTTAGACATCTCTTTCAAAAGTGCAGCCTATGTTGTTGCAAGAACTCAAAAAGCAGATTTATAAATTATCCGAGAGCGATCGCCTTGCACTGGTGAGCGCCATCATCGAATCCCTGCAAGACACCACCAAATCCCAACTCGATCGATCAAGCGCGATTAAACGGATGCGGGGTTTGTTGAAAACAGACCAGCCAGCGCCAACAGATGAAGAAGTAGCGGCAATGCTAGAAGAACGGCGGGTGGAAAAGTATCTGGAGTGAGAGTTTTAATTGATACCAATATAGTTCTAGATTTCCTCTTACAGCGAGAGCCATTTCTAGAAGATGCACATACTCGTAGTGTCGAACAAGCACGACAGGCAATTTTAGAAACGTTGACTGTAATGGTGATTTGCCCCGTCAACCGAGCAATTGTGGAATCAGCATTCACATCGGGCAGGGATGATGAGTGAGGATGCAGTCCAAATCGCTTGTGCGGTTGCTCAAGGATTAGAGGCGATTTTGACACGCGATCGCCAAGGTTTTCAAAGTTCAGCCGTGCCTGTTTTATCGGTCAGCCAGCTATTGCAGCAGTTAGAAAACGCTGAAAGTTGAACGGCATAAAATAGTGATGATTGGTTAGAAAGACACATTTGCTATGGGGTGATGAAGCGCGATCGCAACCCTTTTTAATACCCTATGCTTGTCTTTACCAAAACCCGGAAATACTGTGAATTTCAGGTGGTGTTGGGTTAAAAAGGAAACTATGAAAATTATTAAACCCATCACCAACTGGCTAGAAATCCGCGCTTGTGCCCCTACATATAGCGGTTGGGTACTAGTGGGAATTGCGATTTGTTTTTTTGGCGCTGGTATCAATACAATGGCTGGCTGGTTGTATGTTATTAGTGGGGTCAGTTTTGCCCTGCTAATTATTGCGGCTTTTTTACCACAGCGATCGCTTGTCGGTTTAGTTGTCAAACGTCGTTTCATCAATCCAGTTTCCGCAGGCGACGAACTTACGGTAGAATTAGAAATCCGCAACAACACAAAACAGCCTGTTAACTTGCTGCAAGTCGAAGATATCTTGCCGATTGTTTTGGGCAAACCAATACACCAGCCAATCGAAACGATTCACAGCCAAACTAGTTACAATTGGGTATACGATCGCCCAACTGTGCGCCGGGGTGTTTATCGCTGGCAGACAGTCGAACTGGCTACCGGTGCGCCTTTAGGGTTGTTTTGGTGTCGGCGTCAGCATGAATGTGCGGCAAAGGCGATTGTTTACCCGACTGTGTTACCTTTGACCAATTGTCCTTTAGTAGACGAAATCGGGCAAGATGATAGCATAAAAAGCGATCCGCGTGGTAAACCTTTTCAAACAGCCACAGCTGGATTAACGCGATCGCTTCGTCCCTACCGCACAGGCGATCCCATTCGTCTCATCCACTGGCGCAGCAGCGCCCGCTACGGGGAATTACGGATACGCGAGTTAGAAAAAGTTACTAACGAACAAGATATTGTAATTGCCTTAGATAGTGCTGCAACCTGGGAAGAAAATAACTATGAACAAGCAGTAATTGCCGCTGCCTCGCTGTATTTTTACGCACAAAGGCAACAAATGCAAGTGCAATTGTGGACAGCAGCTACAGATTTAGTCAAAGGGGAAAAGATGGTTTTAGAAACTTTAGCGGCAACTAATCCAGGAGAAGATAGTATCGCAAAAGCGCCTAATAAGCCTTTAATTTGGCTGACTCCAAATCCGGCGATCGCTAATCTTCCTAATGGTAGTCGTTGGGTGCTGTGGCAGAATACGTCAACCGTAAATTGGGATTACCCAGGAATTATTATCCAAAGCGATCGCCCACTGCAACTCCAACTACAAACAGGGTACTAAAGACTGGGGACGAAGATATGAGCAGTTTACTGCTCACTACCAAATTTTCACGTTCTTGTTAAACTTCGATGAGATTGCAGATTGTGCCGATGCCAGCAAGCCTATTGAAAAACTTAACCAAACTTAAAAACCTGAGAATGGGGAAATACCCGCAGTAATAGCTTACTGAGGCTGAGTTACAATGCAAAGAAATATTTAAATTATGAGACACCTTTCCCATGCTCGCATCAGAAGATAACACAAAATCCACCGATAGAAATTTAGAGGCAATGCGCCATTTTTCCGAACAATACGCCAAGCGTACTGGAACCTACTTTTGTGCTGAACCCTCTGTAACCGCAGTTGTAATTGAAGGACTTGCCAAGCATAAAGACGACTTAGGGGCGCCTTTGTGTCCTTGTCGTCACTACGAAGACAAAGCAGCTGAGGTAAGCGCGACATTTTGGAACTGTCCTTGTGTACCGATGCGAGAACGCAAAGAATGCCATTGTATGCTGTTTCTCACCTCAGACAACGAGTTTGCAGGTGAAAAGCAAGAAATTACTTTAGAAACAATCAAACAAGTGCGAGACAGCATGGGTTGATGGAAAGCATCCCCAACGACTTTTGGCAAGGCGTAGAACAGTTCAATTCCGGAGAGTTCTACGCCTGTCACGATACATTAGAGGCTCTGTGGATCGAAGCATCAGAGCCAGAAAAAAGCTTTTATCAAGGCGTTTTACAAATTGCTGTAGCCTTGTATCACCTGAGTAATCGTAACTGGCGAGGTGCAGTAATTTTATTAGGAGAAGGAAGCAATCGCCTGCGACGTTACCCATCAACATACAGCGGTATTGATGTTGACGAACTATTATATCAGAGTGCGGCATTGTTGAGCGCATTACAAAAAGCCGGAGCCGAGAAGATTACCGCTGGTAACTTAGGTGAAGATGAAACCTTGACCTTACCCAAGATTTTAATCGTTAACGAATCAGGGGACTAGGGATAAGGAGGACAAGGAGACAAGGGGACAAGGGGACAAGGGGACAAGAGAGAGCTGTTCTTGAGCTTTTTTGAGCAGAAAGAAATATTTCTTCTTTCTTGCACTTTTCCCTTTTCCCTTTTCCCCTCCTCAAAAAGATGTGTAATGGCGAAACAATGAGCTTTTAGAAAGCGTCAAGAATTTTAGCCAGTGCTTAATCCACAACTCGTTTAGATTGTGCATTTTATCTCAGACACGACTAAAACTGCGTTACTTTTTATTTCGTAGTAAGCACTGAAGTGCTTATATTAAGCACTTCAGTGCTTACTACAATAAAACACTTAAGATAATTAAAGTAAAAATCAAATTCATCTTAAATCCTAAATTACTCTCATGCCCTGGTATAAATTGCCTCAATCACACATGCGTCGCTTTGGATTAGCCTTAATCTTACCAATTGTGTTGGGAACTATAGCCTTTCCCATCCAACTGCAAAGGGCTACAGCACAAACTTCTGGACAACAAGGGCGCCCGCTGCAAATTAAATCTGATATCCAAGAATACGACGCCAAAACGCAAGTAGTAACAGCGCGGGGTAACGTGCAAATGGTTTATCCGGCTCGGCAAATTCAAGCCACAGCTGCCCAAGCTCAATATTTTAGCAAAGAACGCCGCATCGATTTCAGTGGCAATGTTTATATTTTGCAACAGGGTGCTAATAGCATTAGAGCAGAGAAAGTTACATATCTAATTGACGAAGGACGGTTTGTAGCATTACCGCAAAACAATCGCCAGGTAGAATCAATCTATTTGGTGAACGATGCCAACGTTAACTCACCATCTGCTGCACCCGCTCCGAAAACACCGCCCTTCAAGCGTTCTAATTAAAAATAATCGCGCTTGAAAGGGTACAACACTCGTGAAAATTGTTTTAGAAAACGTCCACAAATCTTACGGCAAGCGAGTTATTGTCAATCGCGTTAACCTTTCTGTTGCCCAAGGGGAAATCGTCGGTTTACTCGGTCCGAATGGAGCTGGTAAGACAACCACATTTTATATTGCCACAGGTTTAGAAAAACCCGATCATGGAAACGTTTGGTTAGATAGCCAGAATATTACTGGGATGCCAATGCACAAAAGGGCGCGTTTGGGTGTTGGCTATTTAGCGCAAGAAGCGAGTATTTTTCGTGCCTTGAGTGTGCGAGATAACATTCTTTTAGTACTAGAGCAAACCAATGTGCCACGATTAGAATGGTCGGGGAGAGTACAAAATTTACTGCGGGAGTTGCGTTTGGAAAAAGTAGCTAACAGTAAAGGAATTCAACTTTCTGGGGGTGAGCGACGCCGGACAGAATTGGCGAGAGCTTTGGCGGCTGGGCGTTCGGGACCAAAATTTTTGCTTTTAGATGAACCATTTGCCGGAGTCGATCCGATCGCCGTTTCCGAAATTCAGCATATTGTCGCCAGATTGCGCGATCGCAACATGGGTATCCTGATTACAGATCACAATGTCCGCGAAACTCTCGCCATCACAGATCGCGCTTATATCATGCGCGAGGGGCAAATTCTCGCCTCCGGTACAGCTGAAGAACTTTATAATAACCCGCTCGTTCGGCAATATTACTTAGGCGATAACTTCCAGGTCTAGTCATGTGTCATTTGTCCTTTGTCTTTCGCCAATGACTAATGACTAATAACTACTGACTAATAATGAAATACAAGCCTTTTTATACCCTGAATTCGCTGCTGCCTTTTTCCATCATGGATCGCTACCTCACCAGCGAATTAATACCGCCATTTTTATTTGGTGTCGGAGCATTCTCATCAATTGGTGTCACAATTGATGCTGTATTTGAACTGGTGAGAAAAATAGTAGAATCCGGGCTACCAGTAGGAATTGCACTCCAAGTTTTTTTATTAACCCTGCCAAAGTTCATTGTTTTAGCCTTTCCCATGTCTACGCTGCTAGCTACTTTGATGACTTATAGTCGTCTTTCTAGCGAAAGCGAATTGATTGCTCTGCGAGGATGTGGCGTCAGTGTTTATCGCATGGTCTTAACTGCGGTATTTTTAAGTTTGCTGGTTACGGGATTGACATTTGCCTTCAACGAGGAAATTGCACCAGCCGCAAGTTACCAAGCAGCCGTTACTTTAGAAAAAGCACTAAAATCGGACAAGCCAGCGATCGCCAAACAAGATAACTTCCTCTATGCAGAAAAGCGAGATGTAAAGCAACCCAATGGTAAAAAGCAAAAAATTCTCACACGCTTATATTACGCCGATCAATTTGATGGCAAGCGTTTCAAAGGTTTGACAATTATAGATCGTTCCGAGCAGAAAGCCCAGCAAGGTTTAAGTCAAATTGTCGTTGCAGATTCCGGCGAATGGAATCCATCAGAAAACACTTGGAATATTTACAAAGGTACGATTTATTTAGTAGCTCCTGACAGTTCTTATCGCAATATTGTGCGGTTTGAACAGCAACAATTACAACTGCCTCGCACAGCATTTGAACTAGCAGAAAAAAGCAAAGATTACGACCAAATGAATATCGCTCAAGCGCTAGAACAACTCGAACTAGAACGCCTCGGCGGTGATGAGAAAAAAATTCGCAAACTGAAAATTCGCATTCAACAAAAATTCGCCTTGCCCTTTGTATGTGTAGTTTTTGGCTTAGTAGGTGCTGCGATGGGAACCATACCACAGCGCACCGGGCGAGGAACCAGTTTTGGTATTAGTGTCATAGTTATTTTTTCATATTACTTATTTGGCTTTATTACTAGTGCCTTAGGAGAAGCAAATGTTCTCTCTCCCTTTATGGCTGCTTGGTTGCCAGATTTTATTGGTTTAGGCACAGGTATATTCTTATTGATGCGAGCTGCCCGCCGATGAATCTCATCATAGAATTACGGTGCGTTACACTGCGTTAACGCACCTGACAAATTTAAGATTTACTGGAAAAATGAACTTTTAGGATCGTAGTTCCGACATTCCGGAGCATCAGGATTTTCCCTACAATATTCCTCAAAAGAAGTTTTAGCTGATACCATGCTTTCAGCTTTTTGATGAGCCGCTTCCGCTTGGAGTTCTTCTACTTCATCCCAAGCGGCAGCACAAGCTTTAGAATAAGCACCTCGATCTGTACAAATAGCACGAGCATCTTCAATCGCTTTTTGAATTCTGTCCTCAAGCACAAGTCCTTTGGGAGAGTCCACAAAGTCGCTTTTTGTCAAGATGTCAGTAATTGAGATAATGCCCAATAACTTGCCTTGAATCACGGGTGCCCTGCGAATACCAGTATTGGCAAACAACCGCGCTACAAATTCCACACCCAAATCGGGATTGACAACAATGCAAGGTTTGCTCATAATTTCGTAAACCCGCACTGCTTTGGGGTCTTTGCCGTAAGCTGTTATTTTGTAGACAATATCTGTTTCAGTAACAATACCATAGGCATCATTTTCATAGCGGCGATCCACAACCAGCGCCCGCAGCCCTTTTTTCTTCAACAGTTCCACAGCTTCCGCTACAGTCGCCGAACCGCGAATGGTAACTACGTCCTTGGTCATGATATCTTCAGCTTTCATCATTGCTATAGCCTCCCGTTAAATAGGATGGTACGGTAGGATCGCGCATTGCTCAACTCTCGCCCACAACAATAAAGTTAGAGCAGCTTTCAACTCTAGATGATATCCAAAGTAACCAAGGCGCAAAACCGAGGATAAATAACTTGACTTTTGTATCGCTTTGCTGGGCAAGTCATTCTATAACCTAAGATCGAACATATTTTGACAAGGTTAGGAATGAGCGCACTCATGTCGTCGTCACCATTGAATTGACGTAGGGGCAATTCATGAATTGCCCCTACAAGACGGAGAGCGCGTGCGCTTATTCCTAAAGGTGAAAAAAAAGTAAAGTTTCTCAGCGAATGCATGTACATTATTAATGACGCAGGACTGTGGAAACGTTAGGATTAAATTACAATGCAACTTCAAGTGAGAAATTTCCTTAAGTTCAGACTTGATTTCTAAGCTGAAAAATTATATTTTCACTTATGAAAATTGCTACGCCTTAGTCTGAATGCACTCTTGAAAGCTCGGTTTTGAATTTTTGGAAAGTTTTGCGCTTTTTGCAGTAAATTTAAATTCAAGGATTCGAGTGCCCATGTCACCTCAGCGTTATCCCCCCGCTTACTTACGTTACCTCAGAGCCAGGTTATGGAATTTCAGTAGACCGGCTTTTTGGGGAACAGCTATATTTTTATCTGTGCTTGGGCTCTTCATTCGAGAATATTGGGCAAACCCAGATTTTTTAACGTTTTTGCAAAATAATAAGCAAGCTGCTACACCAAAGCCTGCTGACTCATCTCTTTCAGATGAAGATAGAGCGATCGCAGCTGATATTGATAATTTACCAGTACTGATTAATGACGCTCAACAATCAAATTTGCTAGTAGCGCCCAGCACGCGAAAGGAAAAAAGTCAAGAAAATAATCGCAAAAGTCTATTAGACGATTTAATTAGCAAACAGCAGGAAGCTGCTAAAAATGCTAAGTCAAATCCTGGAGGAATAGTTGATAATGTACCTGCTTCAAACGTGACAAATCCTTTTGTGGCACAAGCAGAAACTTTATTGCAAGCCGGAACTGCTAATACTGGCAGCCAGTTATTTGGTGTCAAAAGAGATACATCGTCAGATCAACCAGGTATAGCAGGAAGTTCCTCTAACTTAGGGATTGCATCGCCCAATCAAATTAACAATAATCAAAATCCTGCCCCAATCAGCGCTTTACAAACAGCAATCAACTCTTCGACACAGAACCCGTCAATAAATAATACTACTTCTAATGCAAGTCCTATTGGGCGATCGCTACCCAGCAACGATTTACCTAATCAGGGTTTCTCTGCAAACACTCAATTGAATACAAACCCCAACGATCCCATCTCGACAACCGTTTACCAAAATCCAACAGTCACGAATCAGCCGCAAAATAACTACACAAATTTCCCTGGTTCTCAGTCTGGGACAAGTTACCAAAAGCCAACAGTCACGAATCAACCGCAAAATTACTACACGAATAGTTCTCAGCCTGGGACAAATTACCAAAACCCAACAGTCACGAATCAGCCGCAAAATTACTACGGTAATTTTAATAATGTTCAGCCATTGCCGAGCGTAGTAACACCAACATCAACGGTATCGCCGGGAACTTATGCGGCACCGAATAACATTACACCATACTCTCCCCAGGCTCCGAATCAAGGTACTGTCCAGCCGAGTAACCAAGTAGGATATGGTAATGGCAATTCTTATCCCAGCTTGCCGCAAGTTCAATCATCTCAGTCTAATCTCACAGTTCCTCCCCTGTCACGAGGACAGTATGGTGGAGTTAACATTAATGGTTACACCTATCCTTAATGAGTTAGGAGTTGTAGAGACGTTCCATTGGAACGTCTGTACGGGAGTAGCAAGTATTCACAGAATCCACGTAGGTCAAGCAGGTATTGCTTCATAGCCGTTTTCAGTTGGGCGATCGCCCTGCGGCTAATTTCTGTGTCCTCAGAGAAGCGCACATTCAATATCACCATTACAGTCTCTATAACCAAAAGCGACTGTCTATTATATGCCTGGGTATAAAAAAGATACTAATATTTTTCAGCTATGCCTGAAGACACCTAGCATTATCGCTCTTAAGTTAGATGTTGTGGGGTATAACCCCATATTTAATATTTAAAGAAAGAATTAATTGATGATTATGCGCTATTATCAATCATACCTCCAAAATTTATTTGATATTTAACAAATGCGACGCTTATGATAATCGTGTCTTGTAAAGTAGCCTTACGAGGCGTTACCCGGTACTAATGAAAGTAAATATTGGCTGGGACAATGCAGAGCATCGAGCGCTGTCTCACCGCTGCAAAGTCTTTGCATCCTAACTTCATCTGAAATTAGGAATGTATGACTTAGGCATTTTGCTCATCAAGTGCAGCTATATGGACTAACAACATGTTGCATTCGTAGTGCAGTTGTGTAGTCCAGTGGTTTAGTGTGTGGGCGATCGCACGATCGCGTATTTCTTCCCATTTTTTCCCAGGCATTGCATAAATAATGAGTCCTAGACCTAGTTAAGAATACAGAGGAAAAGTAAACAAGCTTATCTTCCGTAACCCGTGCTGGTAGGACTGACACAATCAGATTTTTGCCAATGCATAAGTCCTAGAATCTTAAACTTATAATTTTCCGGCTAGAAATAAAGCTGCCCAAAAGCATGAGCGTAACGTTGTGTGTTCCCCGTTAGTGATACGCATTTTTTGAGAAAAAGCAGCAGTTTCTATTGCTACACCCTGTTTTGATCGGATTATCTAACGGAGATTTTCAATGAATATATTTGTGCGCTTTTTTGGCGCAGCGGCTTTTGCTATATATGCAGTAGCTGCTGCATCTGATGTTGCTTTTTCACAGCAGGCTCCGACTGCTTCTCCTGAGAGAATAACACAGAAAATTTGCTCTAGTGATGCAGTAGAGAATTTGTTACCTCCATTAAGCCAGCCAAGTAATTCTCCAATTTCCTACCTGGCGCAGCAAGGTTTTACACAAACCAGTGACGGTTCGTGGGTTTGTTATGCAAATGACCCGAAAAAGGAAGGACGCTATTATACCCTCTTAAAAGTTCAACAGATAGATGGAAAGCTTGTAGCAAGTTCTTTTCTTGAGCAGGGTAGTTTGATTGAGGGACAAGAAAACCGCAGCTTGGACTTGTTCATGACGCTGATTGAGAATTATACAAATACTAACCGGAACAACCGCGAAAGTATACGTAAGTATTTGCAGACATTTATATCCCTAGTACGCTCCGGGAAAATACAGCCTTCGCGCCGTGGTTATCTGTTTGACCAACCGAGCCGTAGTTTAGTCATGTATCACCCTCTTAGTTCGGGAGAACTCAAAGGTACGGGGATCACCATAAATATCAATTCGCCCTATAAGGGTTCTAGCCAAGTTCGTTCTTTTTGAGTCCAATTTTGTTTGCTAGAGGTTAATTATGTTGAGGTCAGTTGTAAACAGAATTGCGTTCTCATTCTTGGCAGTAATGGCAGTTATTCAGCCTGCTTCGGCTCAACTGAATATAGGACGTTATGGTGTTCAACCAGGATTGGAGCAAAATTATCTCCAGTACCAACTATCAGGCAAAAGTCTCAGTCAGATGCGAGCCATTCCAGGGTGTCTTACAGGATTTGGACTTGGTTGCAATAAGACTGGAGAGGTACTCCAACAATTAGTTGAACAAAATAACAAAACTAGCTACTCCAACCTGCTGATACGTGCAGCAGGTGGAGAGGAAAACTTCCGCAATTTCTCTAACTTCTACGGTAACAATCCGCGTCTAAGAGAAGTTCCATATTCCTCGTTCTGGAAAAACGATGCCACAAACATTATGGATGGCTATCAGTATGTTCTGGGGCAACAGCTTGGTCGGACTCCGGTAGAAAATCTGGGACTGATAACCAAGAACTTCTACTGGTCGCCATTATCGGGAGATAATAATTCACTCAGTCTCCGCAGTGGATTGCTGGACTTGAAATACTCTTATGGACGCCTGCTTTTAGAAGAAGTCTCAAAAATTCCTAACCTTGAGCAGCAGATTCAATCTTTAGGTTTGCCAAAAGAGGTGACGCAGTATTACTTGGGTAACTTCTCTAGAGGGTTGGAAGCGTTGAATGCCGGAAATGAGAACTTACTCAAAGACAGCATTTTACACATACTTTCGGTTCCCTTCTCACCTGAAGGAGGAGGAGAACTTGGGCGTCCCTTTGCGGGAATTCCGAATGAGTTTGATTCGCTATACGGGCAAGGTTTAGAAGGAAATGCCTTTTCGGGTGGTCCTGTAGTCACGTTGGAGCCAGAAGCGATAAGCGTTGATATTCCTTCTTTCTCAGAAGGATATGCCTTGATTCCAGGTGGTTCTGGTAATCAGTTCCCTACTTGGGTATTAGGAGTTCTTCCCCTAGGACTGCTTTTCTTTTTATTGTCCAGTGGAGGAGATAGTGGAGATAGTTCCGGTTCAAGAGGGACTCTTATTTCCAGCGGTGGAGAAACTGGTGTCACTCCTCCCCCTCCCCCTAGCCCTAGCCCTACCGTATGCCCTACTATGTCTGGTGGCAATGGTGTTGCTAATAATCAGAATGTCAATGGTTCTTGTTCTAACCCGATACTTCCGGGACCGGAAGTTAAGAAAGTACCAGAGCCATCAGCAGTAAATGCTATTTTGCTACTGACTATTGTGCTTTGCTTGCTGAAAAACAACCAGAGGCGATACTCTTGCAGAGTCGCTGCGCGATCGCGCAGCTGTATAGCGGCACGCACATAACTGGTTAATTTGTTGTTTTATGCGAACAAAGACACTTCGGTACTGATTGAGACTCACACCTTCACTTTCAGCAGTGCGATCGCGCGTTGTGATTGTACCTGGCGACTGGAAGTCGCGGCTATACAAACGAAGTCCGCCTTCGCGGACTAAATATGGAAAGTTGAGAAGGGGCGATCGCTTTTTTGTGGGATGAGGGCGATCGCCTCTTGCCTGCAAAAGATATAGTTATTCTGTGGTTATTGGTTAAGTAATTTTTTAGTAAAATTGTACTATTTAATGGTATACTTTGTTATTCGTTTATGCATACGAGTTACCAAATATATTTATGCGTTTAAAAACCTTATTTGTTCGCTTTTACAAATCTTTCAATTACGACTTTCTGAAAGTTAAAGATAAAAGAGCTAAAAAGAAAGATTGGGAAGATATAGATGAAAAGTGGTATCCATATCTGCAAATTCCAATTGAGCCTAAAGTTACAACCATTGTTGGTGCTAATGAATCTGGTAAGTCGCATCTACTAACCGCTATCGAGAAAGCTATATCTGGCAAAGATTACAATGATAATGAAATTTATAGAGATGACTTTTGTCGTTATTCCCGCTTTTTTGCCATTAGAGAAGGAGAGTTAAAGTTCCCAGATTTTGGTTGTGAATTTGACAATTTATCTGTAAAAGAGCAACAGCAGATTCAGTCTATATCGGAAATACCAAAAGGAACCCAGTTTGATAGTTTTTTTCTTTTCAGAACTAACAAGGATAGTTTAACTATATATTTACAAGAAAATAAAGATAAGTATACACGTTACCTTGTTGAGCAAAAAAATGTTGAGAAAATAACCAATTTTTTACCACATACATTCAGAATACATTCTGATATTGATTTACCAGATACTGTACCTATA
Source organism: Tolypothrix sp. VBCCA 56010 (assembly GCF_050875635.1). NCBI lineage: Bacteria > Bacillati > Cyanobacteriota > Cyanophyceae > Nostocales > Tolypothrichaceae > Tolypothrix > Tolypothrix sp. VBCCA 56010. The sequence goes on along the minus strand of NZ_JBPAOH010000007.1, from coordinate 12,103 downwards.
AAGCAATTACTAAAGCGAGCTAATAATCCCAAAGGCACAAGATTTGAATTCTTGGAACGTGAACAGAGAAATATAATCCGTGAATTACTGAATGAATTATATGATAACAAGGGTGGACTGCCAAAAAATCCCTCTGCTTTGAATCAGCCAGACTCTAAGTTACAACAAACTATATCATCACTTATTAAAAATTTAGAAGATAATAATTGGATTTATGGTAAAGACCCTAAAAAAAGAGAGAAACAATTTGACCTTGCCTACAAGCTAATTTGTAAGGTTGCTAAAATAGATCATGAGATTTTATCTGACCTAGCTGATGCTATGTTAGAGGGTAAGCAAGGTTATACAGAAGCTCTTCTGAAAATGATTAATAATTATTTATCAGATAGCTTGAATTTTCCTAGTTACTGGGTTCAAGATCGGAAATTCAGTTTGCGATTATCAGCTAGAGATCACGATTTAATTTTTACAATACGTGACCGAACAGGAACTGATTATTCTTTCTCAGAAAGAAGCAACGGCTTGAAGTATTTTCTGAGCTACTACATACAGTTTCTGACTCATGACTATAAAGAAAGCTCTTCTCAAATTCTTTTAATGGATGAGCCAGATACTTATCTATCTAGTCAAGCGCAACAGGATTTGATGAAAATATTTGATAAATTTTCAAATCCTGAAGATTTCAGGCATCCAGTTCAGGTAGTTTATGTTACTCACTCTCCATTTCTCATTGATAAAAACCACGCTGAAAGGATTAGGCTTTTAGAGAAGGGAAGCGATGACGAGGGAACATGGGTTGTTAAAAGTGCTGCTAAAAATCTTTACGAGCCTCTCCGTTCAGGTCTTGGGGCTTTTGTTGGAGAGATGGCATTTATTGGCAACTGTAATTTAATAGTTGAAGGTCAGACAGACCAGATAATTCTTGCAGGAGCAGCCAGATATTTACGATCTTGTGGTGTGTCAGAGCGCGAAACTATCGATTTAAATCATGTCACGATTGTTCCAGCGGGAGGAGCGCCAAACGTACCATACATAGTTTTTCTGGCTTGTGGACGTGATGTTGAGAAACCAGCAGTAATTGTACTACTTGATAGTGACCAAACCGGAGATGATGCAAAAAAGAACCTGAAAAAAGGCGGTCCAAGGCATAGAGAGTTGCTAAAGGATAAGTTTATACTGCAAATTGGTGATTTAGCTGGTGAATCCGGTCTAAGCTTACCATCTGGTATTAAACCGACTGTAATTGAAGACCTCATTCCTTTATCAATTTGTGCAAAAGCTTGCCAAGACTATGCAACACAAATATGCGGAGCTAAAAATGATGATATAGCTGCTATTACAGAAGACGCTATCAAGAAAAAATTAATTGATAGTAAGACAGTGTTTGATGCAGTACAAGCTTGCTGTCAAGATATTTTGAAAGGTTCTGTAAAAATAGAAAAAGTAGGTTTTTCTAGAAGTGTAATAGAGGTAATTTATACGTTGTCGAAAGAATACTCTCATACGAAACAATCTGACAATGCTCTACAAGAGTTTGAAAATAACTTCAAATTGCTATTTCGACGTATTGAAAGAATGCAGCGTGAAGCAGAAAACGAGCGGAAAGAAAAACGTCTGTCACAGAAAATAGATGATGTAATACAACAGTTTATTAAAGACCACCCACATTCTGCAAGACGCGAAGATGCAATAGCTCGTCTTGAAGATATAGAATCACGCTTAGATGATAGTTTGGAAAGCGACCCAATTAAATCAGCAATTCAAGATATTCGACGCGATTACAAGCTTGACATAGAAATGACAAAGACAATCGACAATTATGAAAAATTCAAAGAAGACTTAGAAAAAATTAAGTATGCAGGTAAACTTGCTAGCCAAAAACAAGAAGAAGAGGAGTAAATAAATTATATTAAAACGGAGAAGAAAGATTTGGAATGAAACTGAAAGTTATTATTCATGAAGCTGAAGAAGGCGGATATTGGGCTGAAGTGCCTGCTATTCCAGGTTGTGCTACTCAAGGAGACACTTTTGAAGAATTACTACACAATATTTACGAAGCTATAGAAGGTTGTCTATCGGTTGATATTGAAGCGATGCGTTAAGCTTTGCCGTAACACACCTTACCAAATTAATAGCCCGCGTAGGCGGGCTTTGTTTGTATAGCCCCAGGAATTTCGCGCCTGCGGGCATTAACCGCAACGACTACTTAAACTGCTTAATTATCGCCTCGGCAAACTCCGAACACTTCAACGGTTCAATTGGCGGTTTTATCATCCGCGCACTTATCATAGGTAACTTGACGCAAGCGCTTCGCGCACTCCTACAACTACCAAATGCGTAGAGCAAAAGCTTCTTGCCCCAGGCATCGCCATCTCTCAACATCACTTACACCGCTGCACTCAATAAAGACACAATATACTGATTAAGGCTTACACCTTCACTTTCAGCAGTCTCAGCCAAACGACGATGTAGAGATTTGGGCATTCGTACCAGTAGCTTACCACTGTAGCTATCATCATTACTAGGTTTAGGAATATCGTCGCCAGCTTCATAAGCTGTCTCAATCCACAATTCCCGTGCCTCATTTATATTTGCCACTGTCTCTTCTAAAGTTTCACCTTGAGTGAGACATCCAGGCAAATCTTTAATTTGAGCGACATATCCCCCTTCTGGATCGGGGTACAGTGTTACTGGATACTGAAGATTCAAATAATATTCTAAGGACGGCTTCTCAATCTGCTTGTTCTTCTGGTTCAGTGTCTTCATTACTCCACTCTTCTAAATTTAATAGCTCAATTATTTGCTGGACATAGACTCCTTTAACTTTTTGTCCGCCTTTTTTGGGTACTGTTACCTTTCTACCTTCGGAGTCTCGAAAACTATGATGGCTACTCTTTGACCTTGTTTCTTCAAAACCAAAAGCTTCTAATAAATAGCGCACATCCTCAAACCGCACTTTTGGCGATCGCTTGAGGAATTCCTGCACTAATTTATTTAATTTGCTCATCTATATAAAATTATCATAATACTATATATAGTATCAGAAAAATGTTGTTATAATAACTCTCCTATTCATCCGGTGTAGTGCGATCGCATTTATAGAGTGAATTAACAGACAATCAAACCAGAGCGTGAAGGATTGCTATACATGAAGTTGAAAGTTATTATTCATGAAGCTGAAGAAGGTGGATATTGGGCTGAAGTCCCTGCGATTCCAGGTTGTGCCACTCAAGGAGACACTTTTGAAGAATTACTACAGAATATTTATGAAGCTGTAGAAGGTTGTCTATCGGTTAATATTGAAAATCTGGAAACGACCGATCAATCTAGAATTATAGAAATTGCCGTATGAACTCAATGTCTGGCAAACAGTTAGCGAAGCTGTTAGAAGCTAACGGTTGGATATTATTACGGGTTCAAGGTAGTCATCATATCTATGGCAAAACTGGTGTTACATCCCGAATTTCTATACCCATTCACGGTAATAAAGACTTGAAAATAGGCTTGCTGCGGCACTTGCTAAAAACTGCTGGCTTGTTGGAAAATTTATCACAAGAAAAAACTCCTGAACAATCAGCAAATGAAGCAATTGATGAACAGCCAGACGCTAATAATACTGATTGAAAAGGTGCGTTAGTAGGGTGCGTTATTAACGCACCCTACGATTATTTAAACTGCTTAATTATCGCTTCAGCAAACTCGGAACACTTCAACGGTTCAACCGGCGGTTCTAGCAAACGCGCTAAATCATAGGTAACTTCACCCTGCGCGATCGCATTCCCCAATCCTTCCTTTATCAAGTCCGCTGCTTCTTGCCAACCCATATATTCCAACATCATCACCCCCGACAAAATCACCGAACCCGGATTTATCCGATCTAATCCAGCGTGTTTCGGTGCGGTGCCGTGGGTAGCTTCAAATATTGCACAAGCATCGCCAATATTTGCCCCAGGTCCCATCCCCAATCCCCCGACGATCGCTGCTGCTGCATCAGATAAATAATCGCCGTTTAAGTTCATTGTCGCCAAAATCGAATACTCATCTGGTCGAGTTTGGATTTGTTGAAAAATACTATCGGCAATGCGATCGTTCACCATCACCTTATCTTTCCACTTGCCGTTACCGTGACTTGACCAAATTTCATTAAGAACTGTTTCAACTTCCTTGACAATTTGCGCTTTCTTCTCTTCAGTTAAAGCATCATACCCAGGATCGATCATCCGGGCGTTTTCTTCTGAGGAAATCTCGGAATTTTTCTCTTTATTACTCAAAATCCAAGATTCTCTTTCCGTGACGCACTCTTTGCGAAACTCGCTGGTTGCTAATTCGTAACCCCAATCGCGAAAAGCACCTTCGGTGTACTTCATAATGTTGCCTTTATGCACCAAAGTCACCATTTGCTTATTTTTCGGCAAAAGCAAGGCGTGTTTCATTGCACGGCGTACAAGGCGCTGGGAACCCTTTTTGCTGATGGGTTTGATGCCAATACCCGAATCGAGGGGAATTTGCTTTTTACCGTGTTCTGGGGTGGCGGGGATCAATTCTTCGTTGAGGATTTTGATCAGGCGATCGCCTATTTCGCTTCCTTGTCGCCACTCAATCCCCAAATAAATATCCTCCGTATTTTCCCGATAAACAATCACATCGAGTTTTTCGGGATTTTTATGCGGTGAGGGCGTACCTGCATAATAGCGGCAAGGACGCACGCAGGCGTAAAGGTCAAAAATTTGCCGCAATGCCACGTTTAAAGAACGAATTCCGCCGCCGATGGGAGTTGTCAAAGGTCCCTTTATTGCCACACCATATTCTTTAATCGCCGTGAGGGTGTCTTCGGGTAAATACTGATATGTCCCGTATAATTCGCAAGCTTCATCCCCAGCGTAAACCTTAAACCAGCTAATTTTGCGCGTGCCTTTGTATGCTACTTCTACCGCAGCATCAAGTACCTTTTGGGCTGCGGGCCAAATATCTATTCCTGTGCCATCGCCGCGAATAAAAGGGATAATTGGATTATCAGGCACAATCGGTTCAGTATTAGAAAAGGAGATTTTTGCTCCGGTTGTGGGGGGGGTAATCTTGTCGTACATATATTACACACTCCTAATAAATACGCTGCCGCTTTGGTTGAGAAAATGGTTCTTGAGAGTGACGGCAGATTGTACTGTGTCTTGTTTTCACCCATTTATGAGGCGGAAAATTTACCCTTATTCTCGGTGTAGGTTAGAAAACAAAGGTAAGGGATTCGGTCAAACCATTGCTTTTTGTACGCTCAAAAATAGTAAACTACATTTCGCTATCAATGCTTCAGCTTACAGAATGCACGGCTATAGCGATCGCTCTATTACGCTAACACTCCGGAAATTGCATGACAGATCCAATGATTGTACCAGGCACTGCTAATGACATCGACCTTTTGCTTAAACAGTTAATCGCTGGGTCTATCGGTGTCCAACAACAACTGATTCTACAGCTCTCAGACCTCGGTGATGAAGGATTGCACGCATTGATGGAGTTTTTACTAAAACGTCGTGAGACTAAAGCGACTTGGATTGATGGCAATGCCTATCAAGTCCTCTTCAAGTCTAATGCACCCAAAGCAAAAGAATTTCTGCTCTCTTATTTCCCTGAGGGAATTGTACCTCTAAAATCAGAGTGCGGGATTGATTACAATCCTTTGCAACAGCTACTTGCCGTCCAAGACTTTCAAGCAGCCGATCGCTTGACTTTGCAAAAAATGTGCGAACTCGCAGGATCAACGGCTGTCCAAAGAAAATGGTTGTATTTTACCGAAGTAGAAAATTTTCCCATTACTGACTTACAGACGATTAATCATCTGTGGTTAGTTCACTCTCAAGGAAAATTTGGCTTTTCAGTACAGCGAGAAATTTGGTTGGGATTAAGTAAAAATTGGGAGAACTTTTGGTCAAAAATTGGCTGGAAAAATGGCAACAATTGGACACGTTATCCTAACGAGTTTACCTGGGATTTAAGCGCACCTAAAGGTCACTTACCACTTTCTAATCAACTGCGCGGGGTGCGTGTAATTGCTTCGTTATTTTCTCATCCAGCTTGGACTAATGCAAAATAAACACGGGTAAATACATATGACGATAAATACCAGCAAACGCGAATTTTACGTCATCATTGAGCGTGACGAAGATGGATATTATATTGGGGAAGTTCCCTATCTCAAAGCTTGTTATAGCCAAGGAGAAACAATAGACGAGTTGATGGCGAATATGAAAGAAGTAATTCAACTGTGTTTAGAACAAGAAAAAGATGAAATTATCCCGTAATTTATAAGTATTGAAAAGGTAGTAATTTCATCCAAATGTAGGGACGGTGAAACCCCACCCATACAAGCCATAAATCTAAAATCTAAAATCTAAAATCTAAAATCGTAGAATGGCAAATGTTCGTTTAGAAGACATCAAACGCAGGTTTAACAACGTCACCGCTATCGAGGATATTACCTTTGAAATTCCCGATGGTGAATTTTGGGTTTTGGTGGGACCATCGGGTTGCGGTAAGTCTACAATTCTCAGGACGATCGCTGGTTTAGAATCTGCGACTTCTGGCAAACTGTTTATCGGCGATCGCTTAGTGAATAATATCCCCGCAAGACAGCGGGATGTAGCGATGGTTTTCCAAAATTACGCGCTGTATCCGCATATGACGGTAGCGCAAAATATCGCTTTTGGGTTGCAGATGCGAAAATTTGACGCGAAGACGATTCAAGAAAGGGTAGTGACGGTAGCGCGATCGCTTTCTCTGGAACATCTGCTAGATCGCAAACCAAAACAACTTTCGGGGGGACAGCAACAACGGGTAGCATTAGGTAGAGCGATCGCTCGTGAACCTCAAGTTTTTCTACTTGATGAACCTTTATCTAATTTAGATGCCCAGTTGCGAGATGATACTAGGGCTGAGTTGAAACAGCTACATCAAAAGTTGGGAATTACGACGATTTATGTTACTCACGATCAAGTTGAAGCGATGACTTTGGCTGATAAGATTGTGGTGCTAAATAACGGACGAATTCAACAAATTGGCGATCCGCAAAGTATTTATGGGCGTCCTCAGAATCGGATGGTGGCGACTTTTTTAGGTAGTCCACCGATGAATATTTTGCCGGCTAAGTTTAAAAATAATGCTTTTGATTTGGGTGGTCAAGTAATAGGAATTCCGCTTAATATTCGGGAGGAGTTGAAACCGCAGCAAGGGCAAGGTTTTGATTTGGGGATTAGACCGGAACATATTTATATTAACGAACCGCGAAGATGCGAAGAGCGCGAAGAAGGAGAGTTAGAGATTGAGGTGAAGGTGGTGGAACCTTTGGGAAGGGAGACTTTGATTAGGGGGGGTTTAGTTGGTTCTCCGGGGGTTTTGGTAAATGTGCAAGCAGGTGCGGATGTGTGTTTGCGTTCAGGCGATCGCTTGACTTTAGAATTAGATATGCATCAGTTGTTTGTGTTTGATGCGAGTACGGGTGAGGCTTTATATCAGCCTAAGTGAAATTATTTAATAGGAGTTTATATGGCTTTCAGTAGTTACAAAACTATCGGTGAAGTCTTGAAAGCGTTTCAGGTTTTTTATACTGAAGCAAATTTTATTGTAGAAACTGCGTTTAATATCTCTAATTATTTTCGAGAAGATTTAGAATTAATGATGCGGGAGGCTGTTGTTGATAGTTCAGAATTTGCTATTTGTGAAAATTTGATTTATCCAGTTCTCAAAGAAGTTTGGAAGCAATATCTCAACAATTTTATTTTATGGAGTCATCACTCGCTGAATTTTGATGAAAAATTATCAGGTTTTCCGGAATATATTCTGGCGAAAAAGTCTCCTTTGGGGAAAGTTGTATTTGATCAACCATATTTTATCTTAGTCGAAGCAAAGCAAGATAATTTTGAAGCAGGTTGGGCACAGTGTTTAGCAGAAATGATTGCAGCGCAAAGACTGAATGGAGAACTTGAAATAATTGTCTTTGGTATTGTTTCTAATGGTGGAACATGGCAATTTGGTAAGCTGGAAAAAAACGTGTTCACTAGAAATGTTACTCCATACACCATTTATGAACTAGAGAAATTATTCGCTGCTGTTAATTATGTCTTTCAACAGTGTGAATCGCAGCTAAATAATCTGGTAGCTGTTTAATTTTCAACCTACCTTTTAACGAACATGCGATCGTCCTGATATAGGAATCCGGTTTGATTTTTGAAAATACACGTAGAAAATACACGTAGGGGAGGCAAATTTGGGTGTGGATTTTCCTCCCCCAATATTGCCGTTGTGTTATGCCGTAGGAAGATCGCACCACCCCAAGGTTTTGGTGCGTTACGGAAGCCGTAACACACCCTACAATACTGGAGATGTCTATTCAATATTTATGAATTTGGTATACTACTCGTAAGCAAAATAGTAAATTTTAGGTAATAAATCATGATAGAATTTGCCGCCATTACTTCAATGATTATTAAACATGCTCCTCAAGCTGGTCAACCAATCATCAAACAAGCTCAAAAAAACGAAGCTGTAATCAAAATTCTACACGAATTAAAACTCAATCCTACCCAAATTCCCGATGATGTTGATACTGTTTATGCTCACACTCTGGTAAGGTATGGTGTATTTAAGCCGGAAGCAATCTTAAACCTGTTTAGAGAGAAAGAAACTAAAGATTCTTTTTGGAATGCTTATACTAATAATACTCCGTTTGAGTTCGTAGAATATATCCGCAAGTTTCTTAAGAAAGATACTGATTTAGACACTAATATCCGCAAAGCTAACATTAATATATCAGCAGAATTAGAGAAATTTGGTGAAGTTTTTATCTCTGTGGCTAAAGACAGTGCATCTAAAAAATTCCTGATTCCTCCAGAGCAAACTTATCCACATTGGGATTTAGATGTTTATCCCAAAGAATTTAAAGCCTTAATTTCTGAAAAAACTCGTTTATTTTGTGGTCGTAAGTTTGTTTTTCAGGCGATTATAGATTTCGTTGAAAAGGAAAAAAAGGGTTATTTTACTGTGATTGGTGATGCAGGGATGGGTAAAAGTGCCATCGCTGCTCAATACGTTTTAGCTACTAATTTTCCTTGTTATTTTAATGTTTTTGCAATAGGAGAGAACAAACCAGAAAAGTTTTTAGCTAGTATTCGTCAACAGTTAATCAAGCGTTATTCTCTCCAAAATGCAGACAACGCTGATTTAAGAAATTTATTGCAAAAAGTCAGTGAAGCACTAAACGGACAAAAACTTGTAATTGTTGTTGATGCACTGGATGAAGTAGAACAAGAAGGAAATAGTAATCTTTTAGATTTACCCCAAAGTCTTCCCGATGGAGTTTATTTTTTACTGACCAGAAGACCTTTTAATCAAGCAAGCAAACGTTTAACTTCGTCTCCAGATACTCCTGTAGATGAATTGGATTTAACAAAAGGTGATTATCAAAAATATAGTCAAGAAGATATAAAAGAGTATTTGCGCTCATTTCTTAAGATGAGTAAAGATGAAATTAGACAATGGATTCAACAATTAATTAAAAATCCAAATTCGGCGAAAAATACGGAAGAAGTCATTGAATTAAATCAGTGGATAGAAAAACAAAATCCGCCTATTGATCAAACAGAGTTTGTTGATAAGTTAGCGGAAAAAAGTCAAAATAATTTTATGTACTTACGCTATGTTTTACCAGCGATCGCTACTGGTAAATATAATGACCTGAGTTTAAAAGGATTACCAGATGGACTTAAGCAATATTATATAACTCATTGGCAGCGTATGGGTATGGATAATGATGACAATGACATTAACGCAAAAATCCTCTTTATTTTGCTTGTCAGAGGTGAGGCAGTATCATCAGATACGATTGCTGATATTCTCGATGAGGATATATTTCCTATAGAAAAGATTTTAGGTCAATGGGTAGAGTATATAACACCTAGAAAAGTACAAGAAGATAAGAAAGAAAAAACTTACTACACTATTTATCATCGCAGTTTTTTTGAATTTCTACAAGAGCAACCCAAGCTAGATGGAAATAAAAATAAAAGGAGATTTAAAGAAATTAAGGAAAAAATTTATCAATATTTGAATGGTTAAACTAAAATGGGAGAAATTGCCACTAAATTCACATCTTTTAACCAAGAGAAAAAAAGGTTTTATCTCGATAAAAACCCGGAAGAATCTTGGGAGTTAGAATATTTAGATAATTATTATCAACTTCTCACAGATTTTGATTTTATTTCTCTGAAAATTCAATATTCTGAGTCTGGAGTAAAACCTCTGTTTGGAGTAGAACCCTTGATCAGAGATTATGCTTTGATTGATAACTCAAAAGAGAAACTAGACCCCGAACAAGTCAAAACCCTCAAATTAATTCAACGTGCGCTACAGTTATCGGCACATGTTTTGAATCAAGACCGAAATCAATTAGTAGGACAATTATGGGGGAGATTGCAGAGTTTTCCCCAGCGAGAAATTCAAAAAATATTGGCAGATGCACAACAAAGTAAAAGTGAAATTCCTCGATTTCGTCCGATTACAGCTAGCTTAACCACTCCAAGCGGAAACCTACTGCGTACCCTGACTGGTCATAACGACTGGGTAACAGCAGTAGCGATCGCACCCGATGGAAAAACAGCCGTTTCTGCTTCATATGACTTTACCCTGAAACTGTGGGATCTAGAGACAGAAAAGGAAATCTCTACCCTGACTGGTCATAACCTCTACGTAAGTGCAGTAGCGATCGCACCCGATGGAAAAACTGCCGTTTCTGCTTCATCTGACAATACCCTGAAACTGTGGGATCTAAAGAAAGGATTGGAAATCTCTACCCTGACAGGTCATAATGACTACGTAACAGCAGTAGCGATCGCACCCGATGGAAAAACAGCCGTTTCTGCTTCTGGTGACTTTACCCTGAAACTGTGGGATCTAAAGAAAGGATTGGAAATCTCTACCCTGACAGGTCATAATGACTCGGTATGGGCAGTAGCGATCGCACCCGATGGAAAAACAGCCGTTTCTGCTTCTGGTGACTTTACCCTGAAACTGTGGGATCTACAGACAGCAAAGGAAATCTCTACTCTGACAGGTCATAACGACTGGGTAAATGCAGTAGCGATCGCACCCGATGGAAAAACAGCCGTTTCTGCTTCATCTGACAATACCCTGAAACTGTGGGATCTAAAGAAAGGATTGGAAATCTCTACCCTGACAGGTCATAATTCCATAGTAAGTGCAGTAGCGATCGCACCAGATGGAAAAACTGCCGTTTCTGCTTCACATGACAATACCCTGAAACTGTGGGATCTAGAGAAAGGATTGGAAATCTCTACCCTGACAGGTCATAACGACTACGTAAGTGCAGTAGCGATCGCACCAGATGGAAAAACTGCCGTTTCTGCTTCAGAGGACAGTACCCTGAAACTGTGGGATCTAGAGAAAGGATTGGAAATCTCTACCCTGACTGGTCATAATTCCTGGGTAAATGCAGTAGCGATCGCACCCGATGGAAAAACTGCCGTTTCTGCTTCACATGACTTTACCCTGAAACTGTGGAATCTACAGACAGCAAAGGAAATCTCTACCCTGACAGGTCATAATCACTACGTAAGTGCAGTAGCGATCGCACCAGATGGAAAAACTGCCGTTTCTGCTTCAGAGGACAAAACCCTGAAACTGTGGAATCTAGAGAAAGGATTGGAAATCTCTACCCTGACTGGTCATAACTTCTGGGTAACAGCAGTAGCGATCGCACCCGATGGAAAAACAGCCGTTTCTGCTTCATATGACTTTACCCTGAAACTGTGGGATCTAGAGAAAAAATTGGAAATCTCTACCCTGACTGGTCATAATAACTCGGTAACAGCAGTAGCGATCGCACCCGATGGAAAAACAGCCGTTTCTGCTTCATCTGACAATACCCTGAAACTGTGGGATCTAGAGAAAGGATTGGAAATCTCTACCCTGACTGGTCATAATAACTGGGTAAGTGCAGTAGCGATCGCACCCGATGGAAAAACAGCCGTTTCTGCTTCATCTGACAATACCCTGAAACTGTGGGATCTAGAGAAAGGATTGGAAATCTCTACCCTGA